>CAYWMU010000044.1:0-16933 GCA_964459395.1 uncultured Bacteriovorax sp. | reverse complement strand
CCAGCGGATGTTGAGCAAGCAATGATCGGTTCGTCCGAATACAGAAATTCCATAGGTAAAATTAAACCGTTTTCTTAGAGAAAACCAAAAGCTGTTGAAGAATACCAACTAATGTCGAAACAAAAATGTAAAGACATAGTCCAGACGGAAGATCCTTCATAATAAATCCAAAAATAACAGGCATAAACAGCATCACTTTCTTTTGAACAGGATCAGTGATGGTGTTCGGAGTAATTTTTTGCTGTAAGAACATAACCAGCGTCATAAGAACTGGAAGTACAAAATAGGGATCTTTGTTAGAAAGATCCTGAATCCAAAGCATGAAAGGAGCATCAACTAATTCTACTGCACCATAAAGAACTTTATAGAAGGCAAAGAACACCGGCATCTGAAGAAGAAGTGGTAAACATCCGCCTAGAGGATTTGCACCAGAACGCTTGAAAAGCTCCATTGATTCTTTCTGCATTCTCTGTGGATCATCTTTAAACTTCTCACGAATCTTAGTGAGCTCTGGTTGAATCACCTGAAGCTTCTTCATTGAGGCGTAAGACTTATACTGAAGAGGAAAAGTAATTAAACGAATTACAAGAGTGAGAAGAATAACTGCTACACCCCAGTTAGGAATAAAAGTATGGAAGAACTGAAGACCTTTTAAAATCCAAACGGCAAAGAAGCCCCAAATTCCAAAATCAACTGATTGATTTAAGTTGTGACCAAGGGCCGTAAGATCATTATATTCTTTCTTCGCAAATACTAATGAATATTGAAGTGAATTTGTACCTTTCGAAGTATGAAGAGTAAGACCACCCTCTTGGTCTGCTCTATAAAGAAGTGGTTCTTCTTTTTCAAAGTAAAAAGCAAATAAGTGATAGTTGAAATCAATTCCTGCCCACTTAATAACCTTATCACCCGCTTCATTATCATCGATATCAAGGTGATTTAGAGAATCGCTGTAGTAAGCAAAAAATCTTTCTTGACCATTCTCTAATCTTTTTAACTCTGACTTAAATGCAAAACGATATTTGAACTCGTTAGGAGAAAAGAATTTAAAACCGAAAACTCCACTCTCTTGTGGCTCAACTTTTAAAGTAATATCTTTAACATCATTCTTGAATTCAAAATCAGAAACTTTTCTAAAGTTATAAGATCTGTACCCTTCTCCAAAGTTAAACTCTACTTTAAACGATCTAGGCACTCCCACAGTTGCTAAGAAACTAAAAGCTGACTGTGAGTTATTCATACTAAGAACATTAAGCTCAGAATCTATCGTGACACTCGCACCATTGGCGGAAAGAACATATTCTTCAAGAGCAACTGGTTCTATAGGACCACTTTTTGTATTTGTGCCCTCAGTTTGAATTTGAGCACTATCATTTGCCCCCATGGGGGCAGAAGTGGTAGCCGTTGGTTCTATAGGGGCATTCTGTGGTTGCTGCGGAGCAAAGTAAAATTGCCAAGCAAATAGGATCAAGCCTGATAGAAGAATGGCGGTAAAGGCATTTTTTTGTTCAGAACCCATTTAAATCTCCAAAAATTAACTTTCAAGGTACTGGATCGTACCCACCTGCATGAAAAGGATGACATTTACAAATTCGCCGACATGAATACCACAAAGCTTTAGGCAAGGTAAACTTCTTAAAACATTCGAGAGAATAATGTGAACAGGTTGGGTGAAAGCGGCACTTAGGTCCCAGTAAAGGCGAAAGCGCATATTGATAAAAACGTATTAAAAAAATAAAAACTCTACTCATGATTAGAAACCAACTGTGTTGCTAAACGATTGAAGGCCGACAAAAGCTGCTCTTCTGAATCTGGTCGTTTTATCACAACAAACAGGAGATCTCTAGGAGTGGATTTTAATTTAAGATGATGACGATAAGCCTCACGCATTAACCTTTTATAACGGTTTCTATCGTGTGCCTTACCAATCTTGCGTGAAATACTAAACCCCACTCGAGAATGAGGCACAGAAAGACGACTTACTTTATGAAAGCAAACAAGAGGGTGAACAAAACTACGAGAGCTTTGTTCACGCAAATATTCAAAATCTTTTTTGTGGGTAAGTTTAAGAGATTTAGAAAAGCCCCAAGAGGACTTAGAATTCATCTTTTAAATTACTTAGTACCAGTAGAAACAGTAAGTTGCTTGCGGCCTTTAGCACGACGACGCTTAATTACAGCACGTCCACCAGCTGTTTCCATTCTTTTAAGGAAACCGTGATCACGAAGTCTCTTAAGTTTCTTAGGTTGCCATGTTCTTTTTTGCATACTCATATGAAGTCCTTAGAAAATACTGCTAAATTGAAAACCCAATTTAATACAGTAGATTTGTAAACAGGTCAATAATATTTATAAATCAAAGCGTCAATAGTAAGGTCTTGTAAGAGGCCGGGCCGTTGATTATGATCCAGATAAATGATACCCCTTCACCCTCTTAACAATAAACATTAAACGAATTTAGTAGATATACCTATGGCACAAAAGTTCCCATTCAATCACTTTTTGAAACTTGATTTAGATTCAAAAACTTTAGATACCCCAATAGGGACCCCGACTCACGCAGTAGAAACTCCGAAAATGGTACCATCTTCTCATTTCTCTTCACCATCTAATTCTGAGTTTTCGGCCGATGAACTGCAATCAATTACAGAAGCAATCTTAGATATTATGCGAGAGATGATCGCGGCAAATAAGTTTCACGCTTACTTCTCTTCTAGTTTAACCGTAAGTTCCATAGCAAACGACACAGTTGAGTTTCTAGTAACAACTCGATTCATTAAACAAATGATCGAGACACATTATCATGAGCATTTAAAAGATGCCGTTTTCCAAATTTTAGGGAAAAGCTACAATATCGTTTTTCATGTTTTAGGATCTGCTCCTAGCCTATCCTCTAATAAAGAAAACATTTTAAAAAGTTTGCATGAACAAGAACCACAACCCAAAAAAGTTGATTCAGTAAAGAACGCTTCATTCTTTATAGATAATCTACAACCCACTCAAGACGATCTTTTTAAGGCCATCGATTCAAAAGTAATCGAACATGAAAGCCCACAGTTCTCAACACAGATTGATACTAATAAGACTTTTGGGAATTTCATCATTGGTCCTTCGAATAATATCGCACACGCCTTCTCCATGGCGGTAGCTAAAGATCCTGGAAAAGCATATCCTGCACTCTATATCTTTGGTAATTCTGGTCTTGGAAAAACTCATCTTATTCATGCAATTGCTAATGACATTCAATCCAGATTTCCTCATATGAGAATCTGTTTAACTAGCGCCAACAGATTTATGAATGAAATGGTCGAGGCAATTAAGAGCAATACTTCGATTGAGTTCCGTAAAAAATACTCTGAGAAAACTGACTTATTAATTATTGATGATATCCACGAACTAAAAAATAAGACCACTACACAAGAGATGTTCTTCCATATTTTCAATGAACTCATTGATCAAGGAAAACAGCTCGTCTTTACGTCTGATAAAACACCTAAAGAAATTGATGGCATCGAGGATAGAATCCGCACTCGTTTATCACAGGCCCTACCAGTAGAGATTCAACAACCTGATCTTGAAACTCGTATTGCTATTTTAAAGAAAAAAGCCCTAGAAAAAGACCTCTACCTCGATGATGAGGTGGTGGACTTGATTGCAAAATGTGTAAAGACAAGTGTCCGTGAACTAGAAGGTTGTTTAATTAAGCTTCAGGCCGTCACTTCAATTCTAAAAGTAGATATTGACTTGGAAGTAGCTAAGGAACATTTAAAACTAAGTGAAGAACTTGAGAATCAAAGGCACCTGACTATTGAAAGCATCACCAAATCAGTGAGCAATTATTTTAAAATCCCATTGGGTGATGTACGAGGAAAAGCAAAAACTAAAGAGGTAGTTATAGCCCGACAAGTTTCAATGTACTTGGTAAACAAAATGCTTAGACCTACTCTTAAAGATAACGGGAAGTATTTTAGCGATCGGGATCACTCAACAGTCATCCACGCCATCACAACAATTACGAATCGCCTAAAAACTGATCCACAGCTTTCTCAGCAAGTTCTAGAAATAGAAAAGCAGTTATAAACATAATCGACATTTGTTAACACTAAGGGCCCTGATAAATGACTATCCATTTCTCAGGGCCCTTCTTCATTTGGCCACTCAGATCAACATATCCACGGCCCTTGATGTTAATAAAGTGGATCAACACAAAAGTTATCCACAATGTGGATGAAAATGTGGATAAGTGATGGCCTGGCGCGGCCAATCAATGAGGCCAGCTCGCCGCATGGGCCTAGGGCCGTGCATAACTTGTCACTAGGCCGTGGATAAACCTAATAATATCCACGGCCTACAAGATGATATACGTAGCATTTAAAATTGTTTGGCCGAACGAGAGTGGATAGAAATAAAAGATAAATAGTTTAACATACTGAATTTATTCATTTAAACTTAATCTATCAACATTGTCCCAACCATCATTATATTTATTATTAATATATATAATATATAGAGCTATAAGAGATATTGGGCCTATAGGGGCAAGTAGCTTGATTAACCGTTTATCAAAAGCTAAAACTTAACCCTATCTGAGGTTAAACTATGAAACTAAAAATTCAGTCACATGTACTGCGTGAAGCAATTAATAAATTACTAACGGTAGTAGATAAAAAGAATTCGCGACCAATTCTGACTAATTGCTTAATTAAAGCAAGCAATCAAAAACTTGAGTTAATTGCAACTGACTTAGAAGTTTCAGCTAAAATTATTTTAGATGCTGACATTGAAGGTGAAGGAAGCTTTTGTATCAATTCAAAAAATATTTCTGATATCCTCAGAGAACTTCCTAACGAAGATCTTTATTTAAATGTTGATAACAGCAATTTATTAAATCTTAGTTGTAAAAATATTAATTATTCACTTTTGGTTATTAGCCCTGAGGAATTTCCACAACTCTCTTTTCAAAACCAAAGTACTGAGTTCAGACTTAAAACAAAACAAATTTCACAAATTATAAATAAAACATCTCACGCAATCTCAACTGATGAAACTCGTTTATATTTAAATGGGATTTTCTTGCAGTTAACTGACTCAAAGCTTAGATCTGTAGCAATTGATGGCCACAGACTAGCTTTACTCGATACCAATGAGTTTATTGGTGAAAATAAATTCCTTGTAGATGGAGTTATCATTCCACGAAAAGGTATTTCAGAACTTAAAAAAATTGCAGAAACATATCCTGATGAAGATGTAGCTATCTCTCTTGATGACTCTTTCATGTTCGTTAATGCACGAAATGAGTACTATTTATCAGTACGCCTTATTGCTAGAGAATACCCAAAATACCAAACCGTTATTCCAGCAAAAACGACCAATAAATTTGTTATTGAAAGAAATGCCATCTTAAATGCTGTAAAAAGAGTTAAGATCATTTCTAACGAGAAAACTAACGGTGTTAAATTAAATATTGCAGATAACGAACTCGTTATTTCCACAAACCACCCTTCTCTTGGTCAAGCATCAGAAAAACTTGCAATTGATTATAATGGAAAACCAACTGAGATCGGGTTTAATGCAAAGTATCTAATTGAAACTCTCTCCGTGCTTAATGAAAGTGATATCGTATTCGAATTCAACAATGAATTAAGCCCTGTAGTAATTAAGGCCGAAGATCTTCCAGAGTTCCTGGGAATTATCATGCCTTTAAAATTGTAATTGTGGATGAATTGTTGGAAACTTCAAAAATTACAACTGCAAAACTTTAGGAATTTAGATTCTTCTATATTCAGTTTTGTTGAAGGTATAAATTGTATCTTCGGTTCAAATGGGAATGGAAAAACAAATCTCTTAGAAGCCGTATTTTATCTCACTAATAAAAAATCATTCCGTAAAAACACAAGTTTTTCACAAATGATCAACATTGAGGGTGAAAATCCAGAGATTATCATCCAAGCTGTATTCGGAGATTCTCAAAATATAAGTTCCTACTCCTTAAGAGAAAATGAAGGGACGCAAGAACGATATTGGGACAATTTACCCGCTAAGGGGAAAACACCCACTAGCTCTGTATTTATTAATCCCTTTGATAGTTATCAGTTTCATAATTCTTCTACATTCAGAAGGCAATGGTTAGACTCTCACCTCTCGTTAATTGATAGTGAATATAAAAGAACGTTAAGTGCTTTTCAAAAGGCTATGAGGTTTAGGAATTCACTTTTACCCCTAGGAACTAAGACCCAATTGCAGTTGAGAGCCATTGATGAACAAATTGCTCAGCAATCAGCCTTTATCACTGCTAAGAGGGTGCAATTCACTCAAGAGCTGACAAACTATATAACACCTTGCTTTTCTCAAGTTTTTGCGGAGGAACACCAACTGGCCCTTGAACTGGATAGTTTATTTTCGCACTGGGATGAAAAAAGAATTTTCGAATTTTACCGACATCAAGAGAGTCAAGATTACAAAAGTGGTCTTACCCAAGTGGGAATTCACCGTGATGATGTGGTTTTTTACTTTGATGGACTCAATGCTTTTGAGTTCTGTTCATTAGGTCAACAGAAGATGGCCTTTCTAAGCTTAATATTTGCTTATATTGAGCTTTTTAGGTACAAATTCAACTCTTACCCTATTGTTTTAATTGACGACGTTTCAGGCGAATTAGATGGCCAGAGATGGAAAAATTTGATCAAATATCTGCAAACAAAAAGGTTTCAGGTATTGATCACCACTGCCAATGAAAATTTTGGTCTAGAACTAGAGAAGATACCAAATTCTAAAAAGTTTTATATTACACAAGGTAAGCTCGTTTAACCACGGATAGGAGCATCTTAATGAATCAAACTTCTGATTCTATTTCAAAAGTTAACACTGACTATACTGCTGACAAAATTAAAATTCTTGAAGGACTTGAAGCCGTAAGAAAGCGTCCAGGAATGTACATTGGAGATACCAGTTTTAGAGGGTTTCATCACTGTGTGTACGAAATTGTGGATAACGCTGTTGATGAAGCTTTAGCAGGTTACTGTAAAGAAATAAAAGTCATAATCCATGTTGATAACTCATTAACCGTAACTGATGATGGTCGAGGTATTCCTGTTGATATCGTTCCTGGTGAAGGAATTTCGGCAGCTGAAATCGTTTATACAAAGTTACATGCCGGTGGAAAATTCAATGAAGATGGTGGGGCTTATAAAGTTTCTGGTGGTCTTCACGGGGTAGGTGCTTCAGTTGTAAACGCTCTTTCTAAGTGGGTTCGTCTAGAAATTAAGAAAAATGGCAAAGTTCATCGATTAGAATTCGCACATGGTGTTGCCAAAGAACCACTCAAGGTCATTGGAGATTGTGAACCGTCAGAGACAGGAACAAGTGTTACATTCAAGTCTGATAATGAAATCTTTGAAGTAACTGAGTATAACTACGATACGCTTGCAACTAGATTCAGAGAAATGGCCTTTTTGAATAAAGGTTTAAAAATTTCTCTAACCGATGAGCGTGCGGATAAATCTGAAACTTTCCACTATGAAGGTGGTCTGGCTGAGTTCGTTCAATATTTAAACAGAGCTAAGTCACCTATTCACAAAGAACCAATTTATATTTTCCAATCTCGAGATAACTATGAAGTTGAAGTAGCTATGCAATGGACTGATGGCTATTCCGAAGTCCTCACTTCATATGCTAACAACATCAACACTCCTGAAGGTGGTGTTCACGTCTCAGGTTTTAAAACTGCACTAACTCGAGTTTTAAATAACTACGCTAAAGATAATAACCTTCTTAAAAACGTAAAAATCAACCTAACTGGTGATGATATGCGTGAAGGTTTAACGGCGATTATTTCCGTTAAACTAACAAATCCACAATTTGAAGGTCAGACCAAATCGAAACTTGGAAACTCTGAAGTAGAAGGTATTGTTAACTCTCTTGTTGGAGATAGATTTAAAATTTACCTCGAAGAGAATCCAAACGTTGGTAAAACAATCATTAAGAAATCAACGGACGCTGCTGCTGCTCGTGAGGCTGCTAGACGCGCTCGTGAACTTACTCGTCGTAAAACAGCTCTCGATTTCTCTGGTCTTCCAGGGAAGATGGCCGATTGCCAGGAAAAGAACCCTGAGCTTTGTGAAATCTACATTGTGGAGGGAGATTCTGCGGGTGGATCAGCAAAACAAGGTCGTGACCGTCGTACGCAAGCCGTACTACCTCTAAAGGGTAAAATTCTCAACGTTGAGAAAGCTCGTTACGACAAAATGTTATCAAGTGAAGAAATTAAAGTTCTTGTGCAAGCAATGGGTACAGGAATTGGTAAAGACTCATTTGATATTTCAAAACTTCGTTATTACAAAATTGTTATTATGACGGATGCGGATGTGGATGGTGCTCACATTAGAACACTTCTCCTCACTCTTTTCTATCGTCAGTTCCCAGAAATACTAGAGCGTGGACATCTCTATATCGCTCAACCTCCTCTTTTCAAATATAAGAAAGGAAAGAATGAGAAGTATTTAAAAGATCAAAAAGAATTAGAAAATTATCTTGTTGCTAGTGCTCTTGCTGATGCTGAAGTGAAAGTTGATGGCGAGATAGTTGAGATCGAAAAAGTAAAATCTTATGTTAATAAGTTTAGAAATTACTTTGAAAATCTTGAACACTACGATCGTCACTATGATTCAAAATTTTTAAGAACAATAGTTGAAGACGGTGAATTCGATGCTGCTCTTCTTAAAGATAAAGCTAAACTTGAAGCTTACGTAGCAAGAATCTCTGAACTACTTAAGACCAAAGATGTTTCAGAAGAAATGAAAAAATATGACATCTTCATCGAAGAAGATGTTAAAAATCTTGGCTATGAAATTTTTGTTAAAGTTAATACCGCTCTTAAAGTTAAGACTTTAAGAATCGGGATGAATTTTTCCGATTCAGCTGAATATGCCGATCTAAAAAATCAGTACGATGGTTTAAAGAAGTATCTAACGAGTGAATTCGAAATTAAATCTGGAAATACTCAACACAAGTTTGCAGGTGTTAAACTCTTCTCTGATCATGTTTTAAATGATGCTCGTCAGGGCGCTTATATTCAGCGCTATAAGGGACTGGGTGAGATGAATCCTGAACAACTTTGGGAAACAACGATGAACCCTGAAAATCGTACTCTTCTCCAAGTTAAGGTGGAAGATACCATTGAAGCTGATCAGGTGTTTTCAGTTCTTATGGGGGATCAAGTTGAACCTCGACGTGATTTTGTTGAGACCAATGCCCTTAACGTGAGAAACCTTGATATCTAATTTTTAAGGAAGAAAGAAAATGAGCGAAGATAATAGCCAACACAATCACGGACATATTTCCCCACTTCTCATTCAAGATGAAATGAGAAACTGTTACCTCGATTACGCCATGTCAGTAATCGTTGGTCGTGCACTCCCTGATGTGCGCGATGGTTTTAAACCAGTGCATAGACGTATTCTCTATGCCATGCATATGCTGAATAACTATCATAACCGTCCTTATCTAAAATCAGCTCGTATTGTCGGAGACGTTATCGGTAAGTATCACCCACATGGTGACTCAGCTGTGTACGGTGCTCTCGTTCGACTTGCTCAGGATTTCTCAATGAGATATCCGATCATTGAAGGACAAGGTAACTTTGGTTCAATCGATGGTGATAGTGCCGCGGCCATGCGTTACACAGAATCAAGAATGCAAAAACTTGCTAACGACATGCTTGGTGATATCGATAAAGAAACTGTTGATTGGCAAAGTAACTATGATGGCTCTCTCCAAGAACCAACCCTACTACCAACAAAAATTCCAAATCTTTTAATTAACGGATCTGCAGGTATTGCAGTTGGTATGGCGACTAACATTCCTCCTCATAATTTAACTGAGGTGATGAATGGATTAATTGCACTACTAGAAAATCCAGAAACTTCTCTACATGATTTGATTAAACTAATTCCAGGTCCTGACTTCCCTACTGCTGGAACGATTCATGGAACCGCTGGAATTCAACAGGCCTACCATACTGGTAAGGGTGTTATTCAAATTCGTGCGAAAGCTGATATTGAAGTAAAGAAAAACGATCGTGAACAAATTGTCATCACGGAAATTCCATATCAAGTAAACAAAGCAAAGCTTATCGAAAAAATAGCTGAACTTGTTACTGAGAAAGCAATCGAAGGTATTTCAGATATTCGTGATGAATCAAGCCGTGAAGGTATCCGCGTAGTAATTGATATTAAGCGTGGTGAGCAAGGGGCAGTGATTCTTAACCGCCTTTATAAACAAACTCAAATGCAAGTTTCTTTCGGTATTATTTTCCTTTCAATCCACAATGGACAACCGAAAGTAATGAACCTTAAAGAAATGCTTGAGTGTTTCATTGATCACCGTCGTGAAATTGTGGTCCGTCGTACAACTTATGAACTAAGAAAAGCTCGTGAACGTGCGCATATTTTAGAAGGTCTTAAAATCGCCGTTGAAAATATCGACGAGATTGTTGAACTAGTTAAGAAAGCAGAAGGTCCAGCACAGGCCAAAGAACAGTTGATGAGCCGTTTTGCTCTATCACCTATTCAGGCTCAAGCTGTACTCGATATGCGTCTCCAACGCTTAACTGGTCTTGAACGCGATAAGATTATTGCTGACTATGAAGCTATTATGAAAGAGATTGCTCGCTTAGAAGGAATTCTAGCAAGCGATGAACTAATTCGTGGAATCATCAGAGACGAATTTGTGGAAATAAGAGAAAATTACGGAGATGCTCGTCGCACAGATATTATAGCTCAAGCCGACGAAATTCAGATGGAAGATCTGATTAAGAACGAGGAAGTCATCGTTACTATTACTCAGAAAGGGTATTTAAAACGTATGGCCATGGACACTTACCGCTCTCAGAAAAGAGGTGGTAAAGGTGTGAAAGGTGCAGATCTTGATGATGATTTCTACACTTCAATTTTCACAGCAGATACTCATGACTCTCTTATGATCTTTACTGATAAAGGTACGGTATTCTCGATTAAGGTTTACCAAATCCCAGAAGGACAAAGAACTGCCAAAGGTAGAAACATTGTTAATATCATCAATGTTCCTGCTGGAGAAAAAGTAAGAGACATCATTACAATGCCAAAAGATCTTGAAAACAACTTCATTATCTTTGCTACTAAACAAGGTATTGTGAAAAAATCTGAACTGTCAGAATACAGAAATATGAGACAAAATGGTCTTAAAGCTATCAAGGTTGTTGATGGTGATGAGATTTTAGCTGTTAGAATTTCTAATGGTAAGAAAGATGTTCTTTTAGCTGCTTCATCTGGTAAGTCGATCAGATTCAGTGAAGATGATTGTCGTGCTCAAGGACGTGTCTCTCAAGGTGTGAAAGGGATTTCACTTGATGAGGGAGAAGAAGTTATTGGAATGGAGCTGATTGATGAAACATCGCAGATCTTAACAGTAACAGCACGTGGTTACGGTAAGCGTTCAAGCTCTGAAGAATATCGTACACAATCTCGAGGTGGTAAAGGAATTCTGGCCATGAAGCTCACTGAGAAAACAGGCGAGATCATGGGAATCCTTCCTGTAACAGATAAAGATGACTTGATGATTATCACAGATAAGGGTCAGGTCATTAGAACAAAAATCTCTGGAATTTCACTTCTTGGACGTAACACTCAAGGTGTACGACTTATCAACGTTAAGCCTGATGAAAAAGTTGTAGCTGTTGAGAAAATTGTAGAGCCAGAGGAAGAAGGCCCTGAGGTTGATGAAACACCTATTCAGTAATGTAATATTTCTTTTAATGCTTTTAGGGGTGAAGTCATGTGACTTCACCTCTGCAGTTAACCGAGATATTCTGGCCGCTCAAAACTATGTTGATAACCAGGAATTCGCCAAAGCAGTTGAGCTTTACGAAAAAATTTTAACTCAAAATCTTTCTAAATTAATCAAAACTAAAATTCATTATCAGATTGCTGAAATTAATTACCTTTATCTAGATGAACAGGTTAAGGCACTAAGCTACTACCAGTATATTGTGGATAATGTGGATGATCCCCTTTGGCAGGTTAAATCCCTAGAGAAAGTAGCAGATATTAACTATTCTTTTTCGCGCAACTATCAACAGGCGAAGAGAGCTTATGAAATTCTTCTTGAAGTAAAGCCTCGTCTTAAAAACTTTGATTTCTATGCTTTTCGCTTAGCCGAGTGCTACTTTGAGTTAGGAAACTATGAAGAAGCTCGAGTCCATTTTAATCGCTTCATTGAACAACCCAATAATGATTTTCACCTAGAGGCCTACAATCAAATGGGACTTGTGGAGTTTTACACTCGCAATTGGGATAAAGCAGTGGAGTATTGGATGGAATACCTAAAGCGAGAAACTCAAAAAGATAAGATTGTGAAAGTTAAATTTATGATCGCTAATGCCTATGAGTCGAATGAAAAGCTAAAGGAAGCATACAATATCTATTATTCCCTGCTTCCGAGTTATCCCAACCCAGAGGTTTTAAGAGAACGACTTCGTTCCCTTTACGCCCGTCGAGTAGCAAGAAAAAGGTGAGAAAGTTTTTTCTAGTGATGGGTCTTGCCGTGGGACTACCCTCCACTATTTTAGGTTTATTCTTTGTCCTCTACCAACTTGTTAAAAACGATGTTATAAGCTGGAATACCTTACTGATAATTTTATTGATCGTGGTGTCTTACACCCTAGGTTTAATGGTGAAAAATGTCCTGGGCCCAAAAAATAAATAATAAGATCTATTTTGCAGGCCTCGCGCTTAATATAGGAGTGGCCTGGTTCTTCTCCGATGGAGACTTTAGAACTTTTACATGGTTGATGGTGATGCTTTTAACGACGGTTTTTAGCCACTACTTCAATATTAAAGGAATGCTCCAGCTGATTGGGCAAAGAATCCAAGGAAAACGAACCCTTGGCCATTGGCAAATGCTTGGACATTTTGGCCTGAAATTGATTCTATTGATCATCGGTTTAGTGTGTTTAATGGTATTTATTCCCAATAAAGTACTACAGGGGCTTATACTGTATATTTTTCAATTGATAATCCTCGTCTTAAGTATTAAAAACATTGGGAAGTTTTACAAAAAAGGTTCTTCATCATGATGCGTTTATTCACGCTAGCTCTTAGCTTGATCGTTCCTTCTGCTGCTCTTGCTGCAGGTTACACTCATATTGGCCCTATTGCTGCCAAGTTAGGTGTTAAAGAGCACATCCTTACTTTCATTTTTGTAAGTACATTATTTGTAATTGCTGGTCTCATTTATAGAGCGAAAGTTTCTGGGACAAAAAATCCTATCATTCCTGATATTGGTATTACCTTCAGAAACATCTTCGAAGCCATGGGACAGTTCATTTATAATCTTGCCGTTAATATTATGGGTGAAGAATCTACTAAGAAGTACTACACGGTCATCATGTTCTTCTTTGCTCTTATTTTTGCTAATAACTGCATTGGGCTTATTCCTGGTTTCTTGCCTCCAACAGAAAACTTCAACACAACACTTGCTCTTGGTACTTTTGTATTCATTTACTACAACTACCAAGGTATTCGTGCTCAAGGTCTTTGGGGCCACATTAAGCACTTCATGGGGCCTGTTTGGTACCTAGCTATTCTTATTCTACCGATCGAGTTGATCTCTCACGGTGTACGTCCACTTTCTCTTGGGCTTCGTCTTAAAGGAAATATGGAAGGGGATCACCTTGTACTTTCGATCTTCTCTGGTCTTATTCCATACATTGTACCAATACCGTTCTACATCATTGGTCTCTTTGTATGTTTTATGCAGGCATTCGTATTTACTCTGTTAACAATGGTTTATATTAGCTTAGCGACAGCTCAGCACGATCATGATGAGGAACACGCTCACTAATCCGAACTATTGAAGACAGTTAACTTTAACCCTTTTTAAAGGAAGGAAAATTTTATGGAACTTAATGCTGTACTAGGTCTTGCTGCTGCTTTCACAATCACTTTCTCAGCTATCGGTGGTGCTTATGCTCAAGGTAAAGCTGCTTCTGTAGCTCTTGAAGGTATTGCTCGTAACCCAGCTGCTGCTGACAAACTATTTACTCCAATGATTATTGCTCTTGCTCTAATCGAGTCTCTAGTTATTTACGCATTCGTTATCGCGTTCTTAATTAAGCCAGCTATCTAATTTAGATACAATGAGGCCCTCGCAAGAGGGCCTTTTTTTTATAGAGGAAAGCTTTGTGCATTCTTCTCTTTTTTAACAAACTTGTTCTTATTCTTCATTAACTCTGAATAAAAATTAAACCCATAATAATCTAAAAGTTTATCGGATCTTTCCTCTATCAAGCTGTCATAGAGTTCGGTGATAACACGAGTTTTTTTCGTTTCAGGATCCGATTCTGGATAAAGTTCATTATAATTTTGATTTCCCTTAACGAGGTTTTGATCAATTGCTTTTAAGCTATCAAAGTAAAATCCTATGTTCTTGGCCATTCCCTCTTTTAAAAATACTTTTTCAACACTTTCTAAGTATTTTTCATATTGTTGACGATACTTTCTATCGATTGTTTCAGAGTTGTTAGATTTCCAACTAGAAAAATAACTACTTAGTTGTTGATCAGTATAATTTTGATTTTTTTTTGCCTTATAAGATGAGCAAGAAAAAATTAGAAGTAGAGAAAGAAGTTTAAGCATATTGCCCCCTTAAGCACGCTACAGGTAACTATAAAGAGGTTGCACTGTGTGGAGGCAAGTCGCAGAGAGTGAATCAAGACTTAGAAAGCATTTTTTTAAGAAATCTTCCAGTATGAGATGCCTTAACCTTGGCCACATCTTCAGGTGTACCTTCGGCAACCAGATCACCGCCGTGCTCCCCACCTTCTGGTCCAAGATCAATGACCCAGTCACTAGTCTTAATGACATCGAGATTATGCTCAATAATAAGCAGAGAATTTCCCTGCTCTACTAACGTATTAAGAGCATCTAATAAAATTTTAATATCTTCGAAGTGAAGGCCCGTAGTCGGTTCATCTAGGACATAAAGAGTATGACCTTTGGTGCGCTTAGAAAGTTCCCGAGATAGTTTAAGTCGTTGCGCCTCACCACCAGACAGCGTTGTTGCCGGTTGTCCAAGTTTTATATATCCAAGTCCGACGGAATTTAAAACATTGAGTGCTCTGGAAACTTTAGGATGATGCTCAAAAAAACTAGCAGCTTCTTCGATACTCATGGCCAATACATCAGCTATAGATTTTCCACGGTAAAGAACTGAGAGAGTTTCATTATTATAACGTGTACCACGACATTCAGAACAAGTGATAAAGACGTCAGGAAGAAAGTGCATTTCAATTTTTAAAACACCATTGCCTTCACATGTCTCACATCTTCCACCTTTGACATTAAAAGAGAAACGCCCTGGTTTATAGCCTCTCATTTTAGCTTCATTAGTCTGAGAAAAAATCGTTCTGATGTTATCAAACAATCCAGTATAAGTAGCAGGGTTAGAGTGCGGAGTTCTACCTATGGGTGATTGATCTAGCTCAATGATAGATTGAATTTGATCTATTCCTTTGATGGAATGGTAGTTATTGGCATAGGACTTTTTAAATCTCCCTAAATTATTCTTTATGGCGGGAATAAGAACTTTATGGATAAGAGTAGATTTACCTGAACCAGAAACCCCTGTGATGCAAACAAGGCCACCAAGGGGAAAAGAGACTGTCAGGTCTTTAAGGTTATTCTCACGAGCTTTATTAATAGTAATGTGTTCAGTTAATTTTCGTCTTGTCTTTGGAACCGGTATAGATTTTTTGCCCGATAAATATAAACCCGTTATGGATTTTTCATTTTGATAAACTTCTTCTGGCTTCCCAACTGCCACTACTTCACCACCATGAATACCTGCTGCTGGCCCCATGTCGATTAAATAATCACAGGCCCTCATAGTATCTTCATCATGTTCAACTACTAAAACGGTATTCCCTATATTTTTTAAATCAATAAGTGTTTCAATTAATCTCTGATTATCTCTTTGATGAAGTCCTATGCTTGGTTCATCTAAAACATAAAGAACGCCAGAGAGCGCCGAACCGATCTGGGTTGCAAGACGTATTCTTTGAGATTCTCCTCCGGAAAGAGTAACGGCATCACGATTAAGAGTTAAATAGCTTAGTCCCACGTTGAGTAGAAATCTCAAACGATCTCTTATCTCTTTTAATATTTTTTGAGCAATAATAGCTTCATTGCCTTCAAAGGAAAGGGACTCAAAAAAATCATATGCCTTCTCAAGAGATAAACGCGAAATATCCATGATACTTTTATCTGCAATAGTTACAGCTCTTGCAAAAGGGTTGAGCTTATCACCATGGCATTCAGCACAAGGAGTAATATGCATAAACTCTTCTAAGTCACCACGAACTTTTTCAGATTCCGATTCATTATATTTTTTTTCTAACCATGGAATAATACCAGGATACTCTTTTTTAAAATTCCAGGATGAGTTTTCAGACTCAAATTTATAGCTATAAACTTGGTCGCTACCTTCTAAAAGTAGTTTCAATTGCGACTTGGTTAAAATTTTTAAAGGAACATTGATTTTAATCTTCTCAGCTTTAGCAACAGAAGAAGTCATTTGAAAAAGAAAAGAGTTCTTAAGTAGAAGTGGAATAGCACCTTCTTCAAGAGATAATGAATCATCTAGTATAAGATGTGTTTTATCGAATTGTTTTAGAACACCTAGCCCATTACATTTTGGACAGGCCCCTACTGGAGAATTGAAAGAAAAAAGTCTAGGCTCCAAGTCAGGATAACTTTTGTTAGAAGCAAAAGAATAATTATGTTCAGAGAAAAAGTGCTCCTCATCGTCGGCCAGAATGATGAGATAACCATTAGATAGTCGAAGGGCATGTTCTACTGATTCAGTTAGCCTGGCTTCATTTCCTTCTTTAAGCACTAAACGAT
>CAYWMU010000043.1:4999-17102 GCA_964459395.1 uncultured Bacteriovorax sp. | reverse complement strand
TCGGGTGGTGGCCATAATCATCAAAAAGAATAAAATCTTTTTTCTCAAAGATCTTTTCAAGTCTTCGTCCCACACCTTTAAATTCACTTAAACCTGCTTGAATTAAATCCCATTCAATTCCGATCTCTCTACACAAGGCGATTGCAGCGAGAGTATTAGATATATTATGCATTCCTATAAGGTGAGTATTGATCTGACAGGCCAATGTACCAAGTGTATAGAGATCAAAGGATGTACCTGAAGCAGAAAGTTTAATGTTCTTTGCCTCATAGTCGAGAGGAATATTCTCAACTCCATGGCCATACCAAACGATACTTCTTTTTATATGGGACTTGAGTTCAACACTAGGTAAGTCATTCGCGTTAAGAGCAACCTTGCCGTAAAAAGGAACCTTGTTAACAAACTCGGCAAAAGCATCTTTGATTTTTCCAATGTCTCCATAGTGATCAAGATGATCATTATCAACATTGGTTAGTGCCGCCATAATTGGATTGAGATAAAGAAATGACCCGTCAGACTCATCTGCTTCAGCAATCAAATATTGACCATCTCCCTTTTTAGCATTTCCACCGAGGTGATGAACAATTCCTCCGATGATGTAAGTGGCATCTTGATTGGCACTCTGAAAAATCGAAGAAACAAGTGATGTAGTAGTGGTCTTACCGTGTGAACCAGCAATGGCAATTCCATACTTTAAACGCATAAGCTCGGCGAGCATCTCTGCTCTTTTTATAAGAGGTATTCCAAGCTCTTTAGCGCGAATAATTTCTGGATTCTCGTAATTGATGGCGGAGCTATAAATCACAAGGTCGCTATTTTCTACATTACTTGCCTGGTGGGTATGGAAAATAATGGCACCCTTATCTTCTAAATTCTTAGTAACCTTTGAAGAGTTAAGGTCTGAGCCACTTACTTGATAGCCATGGCCGAGAAGAACCTCTGCGATTCCACTCATCCCAATTCCACCAATACCGATAAAATGTAATTTTGTTTGTTTAAGCCAACCCAACATCTTCGAAAATCTCCCTCAAAATGGCCTTGCAAGTATTGTTGTCTTGCGCCGGACTCTGAGTGTACTTTAACTCCATGTTTTTGGCCTTGACTAGAAAATCCTTTACCTTACTCAGCGCAACTTCATGGGAAACTGAAGATTCCAATACGACTACACTAAAATCCGAGGATTCTTGGAAAATCTTAGCATTATGAAATTGGTGATTATCTGTCGCAAGAGGATAGGGAAAAAGAACAACAGGCTTTTTTATAATACTTAATTCTGAGATGGTACTTGCGCCTGCACGACTAATTATCACATCACACCACTCATACTCTCTTTGCATTTGATCAATATACTTTGATGGTACGTATTCTATGGTCGTCTCAACAGGAGATAGCTCGGTGCCTGTTTGGTGATGAATAGCAAGCTCTTCAAAAGGAGGTGATTGTATTAACGAAGTAATAACTTCATTAATCTGTCGTGCTCCTAGGCTTCCTCCGAACACAAGTACATTTAGCTTATCTCCTACCTTTTTAAGAGGAACAGGAGAGATCGAAGAGCGAGTTGGATTACCCACAATTCTCACTTTATGAAGATGCCTATTCTTAATCCCAATTGTTTTATTGAAGTGAACAAAGACTTTTGAGGAGAATGTACAAAGGAGGCGATTCGTTAACCCCATTACTGCATTTTGCTCAATAATATAGACTTTGATGCCTAAAAGATAAGCTGCAAGCAAAGTGGGGCCACAAACATACCCTCCGGCACCAACTACAAAATCTGGCCTTGTTTCCTGAAAGTTTTTAAGAGTGCCCCAAAAACTAACAAGATTATCCAAAATATTTTTTAGAAGCTTAATGGGATTTTTTGTCCTTAAAGGCTTAGCATCCAAATGCTTTGTCTTTAAATGACTAAGTAATTTGTAGTCGAGTTCTCTTTTGCCAGTAAGATACTCAATAGCAAAACCTTCACGCTCTAAGGCTTCGCCAACAGCGATTGCTGCATTAATATGCCCGCCAGTACCACCTGCAACAAGATAGGCCTTTCTCATCGCCCGAACGCTTTGTTAAAAGTGGCAACTGCTTCAGACTCATTAACTGTTTTTAGAATTTTCGTATCTTTGTTTTGAATTCTCAGACAAGCAAAGAAAAAGCCCAAGGCCACTAGGTTTGCAACCATTGATGACCCTCCATAACTTATAAATGGAAGGTTTAATCCTTTGGTAGGTAATACTCCAAGAACCACACCCATATTTAAAAAGGCCTGGAAGCCAATAGTGAAAATAATAGTTGTACATAGGATTTGCCCCACTCGTGACTTCAAAGAAATAGCGAGTTTAAATCCAATAAAAATAAAAGATATAAACATTAGGATGGTAATAAAGACTCCTATAAAGCCTAGCTCTTCACCAACCACTGAAAAAATAAAATCGTTATAAGCTTCAGGAAGATAAAACAATTTCTCGTTACTATTTCCTAAGCCTTGACCCGTAAATGAACCATTGGCAAAAGCCAGAAACGATTGAATGATTTGAAAGCCTGTCCCTCTAGGATCCTTCCAGGGATCAAGGAAGGCTAAGATTCTTTTTACGCGGTAAGGAGCTGAAAATAAAATCCCAACAGCACCGATAGCTCCAATTACAATGGCAGAGTAAAAATATTTACGAGGGAAATTAGAAAGAAAAGCAATAAAGGCGATAATAACAGAGCAGATAAAGAATGTTCCGAAATCAGGCTGTAATACAAAAACTGCTAAAGGATAGACTAACCCCGAAAGATAAAAAACTTTTTGCTTCGGTGTATATTTCTCAAAATTTTCAAAATATTTAATCGCTGCCAGCATCAGACTGTATTTTAAAAACTCACCGGGCTGAAGATTCATAAAGCCCAAGTTAAGCCACCTTCTAGAACCCTTAATGTAAACGCTTATTCCTGGTAACAAGGTGAGAGTAACGATGAAACACATAAAAGCATTAATGAAGTAGGCCTGTTTATAGAGAAACAAAACCTTTACTCGAGAGACCACCCAAGCCGCACCAACACCTAAAGTGATGAAAATGAGCTGTTTACTCAAAAAGTAATAGGAGCTTCCCATATTTTCTTTGGCGTACATATAACTGGCAGAGAACACCATAATCACGCCGAAGAGAATGATAAAGAAAACATTGATTAAAAAAAAAGTAGTTAATTTTTCTTGTCTGGTATCTTGCATAGTTTAGTTACACTAAAAGGTTGAATTCCTTTTAGTGTAACTTGTAAATGCAAAGGGGGGAATAACTTAGAGTTGGAAAATGAGTTTTTTGTAGTAATTGCCCTTTTCTTCAAAGTCACGGAAGACATCCGTTCCTTCGTTTCCAGGACAAAGAACAATTACATCACCTGTGCGAGATTTCTGATAAGCAAGAAGCACAGATTCATCGAATGAACCTACCAGGTAAGTCTGAGTAGCTTCTCCCAACAAGCGGTTCATCGACTCCTTAACTTCACCAACTAAAACCATCACGCGCACTTTTTCTTTAACAATGTCGACGTACTTATCAAACGGAGTATCTTCAATCTCTTTACCACCAGCAATTAAAATGACCGGTTCTTTAAAAGCTTGAAGAGAAGTTTTTAACTCATCCATTGTTTCAGATTTAGCATCGTTATAGAAACGAACACCATTTTTCTCAATAACAAATTCAAGTCGATGAGGAATACCTGGGAACTTTTCAATACAGTATTGAATAGCTGCATCTGACACCTTAAGTGCCTTACAAGCGGTAATCGCAGCAAGTAAGTTCTCACGGTTATTCTGACCAATGACTCTCATATCAGTAACTTTAAATTCAGAATGATAATGAATGTTTGAGTGAATTCTCTTTTCGTGGAAATGAGTTCCCTGAATTTCAGCGATCACACCTAAAGTTACGAATGACTTACGCGAATACCAGAATGTTTGAGCATTCATGGCACGTAGAGCAGAGTTTGAAGCTAATTTATCAAAGTTAACGATGAGGTAACTTTCAGGATCAAGATTACGAGCAACTTTAAGTGCTGTATCGAGGTATTCTGAAGAAGACTTAAATCTTCCCATGAGATTTTTTTCTTCAAGGTTCGGGTAAACAGCAAGGATTGGCTTGAAGTTATCGATTGTTTGTAATTGAAGTGGAGAAACTTCAATTACGCAGTAATCAATCTCGTCTTTATTAGGGAGTGAAAGGAAGTTAATGAAAGGCTCATCAGAAGTTCCACCTACAAAGATATTTTTCTGATCAACTTTGAGTGTATAGCCAATCATGTGAGCAATTGTTGTTCTTCCAGCACTTCCGCAAACTGCAATCACTGGTTTATCACAATGAGCATAAGCAAAAGCAAAATCTGAATAAACTTCGCGGCCATGTTCACGAGCAACTTGAAGTTGCGGCAAACTTGGATCTACAGATGATGAATAGATAACAATATCTGCTTCAATGAAGTCCTCGTTCTTATGTTCTCCAAGAGTCATTGTTGGAACGGGATTAATTTTTCTAAGACGCTTAACCTGCTTATTTAAATCAAAGATAGGCTTAATATCAGTAACCTTAATTTCGCATTCCCACTGATTAAACAAATTAATCAACGCGAAACCTGTTTTACCTAATCCTACAATGAGGACCTTTTTTCCCTTGAATTTTTCCATATATCAAATCCCCTTTGAATTAACGTAATTTCAATGTGGCCAAGGCCAAAATAGCAAATAATAAACTAATTATCCAAAATCTCACAATCACCTTGGTTTCAGGCCATCCTGTTAACTCAAAGTGATGATGAAGTGGTGCCATCTTAAAAATTCTTTTCCCACCACGTAATTTATATGATCCGACTTGAAGTATCACTGAGACAGCTTCTATTACAAAAACTCCGCCAATAATAACAAACAGAAATTCGTTTTTTGTAAGTACTGCAATTACTCCGAGGCACCCACCGAGAGAAAGAGAACCTACATCTCCCATGAAGATTTCAGCGGGATAGCTATTATACCACAAAAAGCCAACTCCTGCTCCCACAACTGCTGCGGCCAGTACCAGAAGCTCACTTACATCTGGAATATAGGGAATAAAAAGATAATTTGCCAACTCAACGTGTCCTGAAAGATAGGCAAGAATCCCTAAAGTAGCTGCTGATACAATTGTAGGGCCAATTGCAAGACCATCTAGTCCATCTGTTAGATTAAGTGCATTACTTGAACCTACTATAACAAACGCTGCAAAAGGAACGTAAAACCAACCGATATCAAGAATAGGGTCCTTTAAAAAAGGAACATAGAGTTTGGTATCAATGACATTAAACTTGATCATCAAATAACCCGCCAAAAGACCTGTAGCAAATTGCCATACAAGTTTTTGTCTGGCCGTCACACCCTTAGGGTTTTTCTTCAAGACTTTAAGATAGTCATCAACTCCCCCAAGAAAGAAAAAAGAAACCGTGACCAGCAGCGCAATCAAAAAGGGCAGAGAATGAAAGTTTCCACAAAGTAAGCAACTTATGAAAGCACTACCCAGGATAAAGACGCCACCAAAAGTAGGTGTCCCTTTTTTCTTTAAATGAGATTGTGGACCATCCTCTCTTATTGCCTGACCAAATTGCTTAAGTTTCATTAAGGCGATGAATTTTTTACCCCAAACAATTGAGATAACCATGGCCAGTATAAAAGCTATGAAGGTTCGAGTGGTAATGTATTTAAAGACATTAAATAATTGGAGCTGGTGACTAAGTGGGTATAGCCAGTGATAAAGCATGCTTATCCTTTTAAAAAGATAAACTTAATTTATATCGAAGAGTGACTCCAATTGTAAAGAGCGAGATCCTTTAATGAAGTGATACTTCTTAATGGTCAGATAATTATTTTGGTAAAGTGACTTAAAGTTGGTTGCAGATTCAAACTTTTCTCCCTTCTGCGCCCCTTTAAGATAGTCCTCAGCAAAACGACCAACAAAGATAAGATGTTCAAAGCCTAAGTCTGAAGCATACTTGCCAGTTTCTTCATGGTAGCGAGCGGAGTGCTCTCCTAATTCATTCATATCACCAAGGACAACACAGCAATCCCTCAACATCGCCCCCGAGGATAAAACATGTTCCTTAAATCCTTCTAATGCAACTCTCATGGAAGAAGGATTTGCGTTATAAGCATCTAGAAATATTTTTGAACCCTTAACCTCAATCCACTGTGAACGATTAGCAGTAGGGCGGAAAGATGAAGCCGCTTTAAGAATCTCTTCTTTAAGGCCCGGATAAAAATAATGAGCAATATAAGCACACGTTACAAGATTAGACTTGTTATGCTCACCTGTAATGAAAGAATTATGAACTGATAGATCTGCGAGCTTGGCCCCATCCTGATGGAAGGTCATCATTAACTCACTTTCCTCACTCTTACCAAAGCGTTTCGTTCCTTCAGTATTTTCTAATGTACTTAAAAAACGATCATCATTATTAATGAGGAAAAGGCCACGCCCTGATGTATTTTCTTTAACAGCATAATAAAGATAACCTTCTTCAGTAAAAACTTCTTTCTCTGTTCCGAAAAACTCTAAATGAGTTGCACCTATATTAGTAGTAATTCCTGCATTAGGAAGAGCTAGATCGCATAGAAATTTAATCTCTCCAGGATGATTACTTCCCAATTCTAGAACGACAAACTTAGTTTCTGGTTTAACATCCAGTAAAGTGAGTGGAACACCAAGATGATTATTATTATTTTTTTGAGTTGAAACGACTTGTCCTGGAATTATTTCTTCCAAGATATGGGCCAACATTTCTTTATGAGTCGTTTTTCCATTAGAACCAGCAATGGCAAATAGAGTATTACCCTCAATGGATAGCCATTCTTTAATATGCTGATGGGCCAGTTCTTGAATAAATGAAACTGAATCTTTAACAGCAATAAAGTGAACACCTGGAAAGTTTTGACGATAAGAAGTGACAATTTCTTCATTCTCATCACTCAACTGATAAAAAACGGCAAAGCACTCACGCTTTAAAAGATCAGTAATCAAGTTTAGCGGATTAACTTTTTTACCCGGGATAGCAATGAAAGCATCGCCTTCTTTGAAGGCCCTAGTGTCAGTAACAAATCTCTTTATATGATTTAAACCAACGTTTCCCAAATTAATAATTTGCTTACAATTTAAAAGGTGAGAAAAAGAAATCATGGCATGCCTTTAATAAAACTCTCTACTTCTTCTATATCGCTATAGGGATGCTTCACACCCTGTTTTAAAATATAATTCTCATGACCCTTACCCGCAAGAAGTAGCACTTCTTTTGATTTTAATTCCGCAAGAGCTTTTCTAACTGCAACTGGACGCTCAGTGATCATTTCTAAGTTTTTTGTACTGATTCCAGCAGCAATATCTTGGATAATTAAATCTGGATCTTCACTTCGAGGATTATCACTTGTTAAGTAAATATAATCTGCCATCTCATGAGCTATTCGTCCCATGATCTCTCTTTTACTTCTGTCACGATCCCCGCCACAGCCGAAAAGGACTTTAAGATTGTAATCAGGAAATGCTTTTTTAATTCCTTGGCAGATGTTTTTTAAGGCATCGGGAGTGTGAGCAAAATCTACAACAACATAGCTCTCGCCAATCTCTTGAATATAGAAACGGCCATCAGCTGATTTGAGATTTAAAATAGCTGTTGAATCAATTTTTTTCTTCCAAACATGCTCCACCATCGCAATGGCGACACTCAAATTCGCTTGATTGAACTGAGCATTTAAAAAGAGTGGTGTCTCGCCTTTATAAAAAGGAGCTTTTTCCACATTATACTTATAGCTTGAAAGAATCTGAGCGAGATCATGCTGATCTTCAGGAATAAACAGTGGTCCATTGAGATATTGATAAATTCGGGCCTTGGCCAAAAAGTATTCGCCCATTGTTTTATGATAATCTAAGTGGTCTTGAGAAAATGATAACCAGCCTGCTACATCAAATTTGATATTATAGAGTCTATCCTGCATAAGAGCATGGGAACTGGCCTCCATCACACAGAAGTCTTTACCTTTTCCATAAATTGCTAAGAACTTGCGAAGGTCAATGTAGGGAGGGGAAGTTAATCCAAAATCATGAAGTGTCTTTTCTAAATCACAAACTCCAAGTGTTCCAATGCTTATACCTTCAAGTCCTAAACTTTCTCCAAGTTGAAGAACAAGACTTGCGGTAGTTGTTTTACCATTGGTTCCAGTCACTGCAAGAAACTTTAATGGTGGTAAAGGATAAACTTGATCTAATAAAACCTTTTGTAGCTCGGGCCAATGCTCGTTACTAACGACAAAGATATTATCAGCTTTAAGATTCGTTTCTTTATTTGTGATGAGGTATTTATACTTGGCTTCTTTAACTCGAGAATAAAAGAGATCGAGCTGATCACTTCCTTCTGGAATTCTATAAAAGAGAATAGACTCTTCTGTAGAGTCTTGGCATTTCCAATGAATGTCGTTGAAATCTGAGATTTCGGTTAAAATATTATTCAACATAGGTTGGCACTTCAAATTGAAGCTTCAACTCTGCGCCAGATACCAGTGGTTCTCCAGGCTCGATCGATTGATCTTTCACAACTCCAAAACCAGTCATCTCTAACTGTAACCCTCTTTTTTCTGCTAAAGCTATGGCGCTTGCCTTATCTAGCCCTATAAAGTTAGGAACTAAGTTATGAGCATAAGAACGACTTGTAGATGATTGCTTTGTTTTCACTTCATCAAGGTTAGTCTTATTAGACTTCTCATTATACTGAGCAAATTTAGCAAAGTCTTTTTTCTTATAGAGAATATACTGAGTAATTTTTTTAAAGATGGGAGCTGCGACACTACCGCCGTAATAACCGTTTGCCTTAGGATTATCGATATAAACAAAAACCACAAATCTTTGATTCACATTAACCGGAAAGCCGATAAAACTAGAAATGTATCCGTCATATCCCTTACTTGATACCCTTTGAGCAGTACCTGTTTTCCCAGCAATAACATAATGAGGAATACGGGCATTTTTTCCAGTCCCTTCACTTACTGCTCCTGATAAAATCTTAACTAACTCATCGGCAGTTTCTTGAGAGAGGATTCTATTCTCGGGCAATAACTGAGATTCTTCATTTTTTATAAAAGTTGGTTTAATTAAGTAGCCACCATTAGCAAACACCGCAAATGAGCGTAGCATCTGCAGTCCTGTTGTAGCTATCCCATGTCCAAAACTTAAATTACTTAAAGTTAGGGGTTGAATATTTGATTTGGGGTTGAAACTAAGTAGTCCCTTTGATTCTCCTCTTAGCTCCACACCTGTTCTCTTATCTACCTCAAACTTTTGCAAAGTATCCCATAATTTTGGAAACTTTAGATCGAAAGCAATCTTCGTGGTTCCCACGTTCGAACTAAACTTGAGAATATCTTCTACAGAAAGCCACTCTAGTTTATCACTATGATCAGCTTCTCTGATCCAATGATTCTGCACTTTCAGTCTTCCGTATTCACAGAAATATTTGGTATCTGGTCGAGCAGACTTATGCTCAAGAGCTGAAGCAATAGTTAAGGCCTTAAAGATTGAACCCGGCTCAAAAGGATCTGTGATAAAAGATAGTTTTCTATTTTCCTCGGTAGAACCTTTAAGTTGATTGGGATCATAAGTAGGATAATTGGCAATAGCTATAATCTCACCGGTTTCAACATCCATTACGCCTGCACCACCGCGAGTTGCATTGTGGTGGATAACTCCATCCTTAAGGTAGCTTTCAAGTGCACCTTGGATGTCTTTATCTAGTGAGAGATGAATATCTTGGGCCTGAATGGCCGGTGCTTTTGTTTCAAACTTAATTGGTCTGCCCTTAGCATCTTTGATGTACTTAACAATCTGAGGCTCGCCCTTTAGTTCGGAGTTGAAACTATTCTCAATTCCCGCAAGCCCCTTATTATCGACTCCGACAAACCCCAGGGTTTGAGACATCAACTCACGGTTGGGATAAACTCGTTGAGTGTGACCTTCAACATAGATCCCTTCAAGTTTCTTTATTTCTTTAACTTGATTTTCATTTAAAGTGATTTTTCTTCCAAGCCAAGTGTAGCGCGTCCTCTTATGAACTGTTTGCTTGAGTTTGTTATAACTTAACTCAGGAACAATCTTGGATAGTTTGGCCAAATTATTATAAAAAGCCTGATTTTTATTTTTGGGAATAGTGAAAATGTTATAAACGTGAACATTAATCGCTAAAGGGTTTCCATTGCGATCTAAGATATTTCCGCGATTAGGATACTCTTTAACTTCTCTGATAAACTGACTCTTGGCGTATTTAATCAATTTCTCTTTATTCAAAACCTGCAAATAAAAGGCCTTACTTGCAACGATCGCAAACAAGAAACTTAGAGCAAAGAATGAAAAGAGAATCCGATTTTTCACTTAAGACCTATGGAATAAGAATAATTTGTTCAGGACCAGGTTCTTTCAAATTGTACTTAACAGCAAACTCACGAAGTCTTTGTACCGACATCGCCTTAGCTCGTTTTGCCTTAAGCTCCTTATTAATCATAGTGACTTTTTCAATATCCTTGTTGAGTTGGTTTAGGTGATATGCCTGCTCAATTCCTTTCATTCTGAAAACAACAAAGAGCACGGCCAATGTCGTAAATGTTAAAGTAAAAGGTAAAGCTTTAGCATTGAATAAAAAGTGAAGCAGTCGATTATTTATTTTTATAGTATTTTTTTTTCTTAAGGCCATCAACCCTCCCTAGTTGAGAATCTCGCTGAAGTAAACGGAGTTTAGCGCTCCGAGAGCGAGAGTTCTGTGACAGCTCTTCTTCCGTGGCCGTCATTGGCTTCTTAGTTAAAATTGTAGCAGGAAATTCCGAATTCTCCATCATTTCTTTATAGGTATGCTTAACTATTCTATCCTCAAGAGAGTGGAACGAAATGATCGCCAACACACCACCGGGAGCAAGAAAGGGCAACAGTTTTGCTATGGTATTTTCAAGAACTTTTAACTCTTCATTCACAGCGATTCTTAAGGCCTGAAAGGAACGAGTAGCGGGATGGATCCGACCGTGACGATCCTTGGCCGGGTAACAATGGAAGATAATGTTTTCTAACTCACCAGTAGTTGAGAGTGGTTTTATTTTTCTTTCTTCACAAATCTTAGCAGCAATTCTTCGAGATAATCTTTCTTCCCCATAAGTAAAAAGAATATCAGCTATCTCTGTCTCACTTAAAGTATTGAGTAAATCTGCAGCAGTGGGAATGGAATCGTCCGTATAGTTCATTCTCATATCAAGAGGAGCATCCGCTCTAAAACTAAATCCGCGCTCCATTTTATCAAACTGATGACTTGATACACCTAGATCCATCAAGATCCCGGCGAACTTCCCATGCATATTATTTTCTTCACACCAAGAAGGGAACTGTTCGAAGTTCATGGCGAGAAGATTAATTTTATCTTCTTTCCCTCTGGCCTTAATTTGTTCATACCCGTTTCTTAATGCATCAGGGTCCTGATCAGTTGAATAGACAACTCCCTCTGGAAACTTTTCAGAGATGGCGAATGTATGTCCGCCGGCCCCGAAAGTAAGGTCTGCAAAATAATTTGCACCGGAATCCTTGTGGCCCAACTCGAAGGCTTCAAGGCATTCCTTTAGCATGACAGAAAAATGGGAAAGATATTCACTCATTATTTAAGAACTACTTCTAGAATTTCTTTATGACGTGGAGATAAATGTTCTTCAGCGGTCATAAGAGCATATTTGTTCTCAGGTTCAAAAGAGATTGGATTCTTAACTAAATCCGGAATCGCTTCAACTACAAACTTCTGAGCATACGTGTAGTTAGATTTCATCACTTCCATGATCTCTGTTACCGTACAGTGCTCTTCTTTCCAGCCATCATAATCAGTAACCATGGCCACTGTTGAATAGGCCATTCCTGCTTCCTTAGCAAGAAACGCTTCTGGTACGTTTGTCATACCAATCACGCCGGCCCCTAATGACTTATACAGTTTTGATTCAGCTCTAGTTGAGAACTGAGGCCCTTCAATACAAATGTAGCTTCCACCCTTATGAGTTGCAACTCCTGCTCTCTGACATGCCTTAAAAAGGCGGTCTGCAAGAGCTGGC
>CAYWMU010000043.1:0-4989 GCA_964459395.1 uncultured Bacteriovorax sp. | reverse complement strand
CAACCATACCTTCATCAAAGAAAGTTCTCTTACGGCCACCTTTAGTCCAGTCAATAAACTGATCAATGACCACAAAGTTTCTTGGAGCGAACTCTTCTTTAAGAGAACCCACTGCTGAGATGGATACAATTGTATTAACGCCTAGTTTTTTTAGAGCAAAGATATTCGCTCTATAATTCACTTCACTTGGAGTGATTTTATGACCAACTCCGTGACGAGGAAGAAAATAGAATGCATTACCATCCACTTCACACTCAAGAATTTCACCACTAGGATTTCCAAAAGGAGTTTCCACAGTCAGTTTATTTTTTACTTTAATGGCATCTAATTTATAAATTCCACTACCACCAATGATAGCTACTTTGATTTGACCCATAATATTTCCTTAACCGAAAAGAGCTACGTTTTGTTGAAACGTAGAGCTAACTGAATGAGAACGATTTTCTCCTCTTTCAGACTCTTCTTTACACATGATACACTCTTCTGCCATTGGACGAGCAAGGAGTCTTTCATAGCGAATCCATTCTCCACACTCGTTGCAAAGACCATATTCTCCAAGCTCGAACTTCTTAAGAGATTTCTTGATTTTCTTTGCAAGAATAGCATTTCTATTCTTAAAACGTAGATTATGAGAGTTAGTGTAGTCGGCAATTGATTGCTCAAGCTCATCCGTTCCTTCCGGCATGGCAAGAGTAATGTCCTCACTCTCTTCACTGCACTCATAGAGAGCTGTTAATAGCTTTGTCTTAAGAGTCGTGAGTTGAGTCGGTGTTAATGCTTTAGTTGTAGTATTCATAATTCTCCTGCTTTAAAAACTATTCCAATCCGCCCTTAATATTAAGTAGCACTGACTTGGAAATCATTTTTAACGTTTCAAAAACACCTGTGCCATTTGTAGCAACTGCTTCAAATGCAGGTAACTTCAATTTATTTAACTGATACTGTAAATCTTCAACTGGTACGATATTGGGTAGATCTCTTTTATTCCACTGCATAACCATGGGAACTTTAGAAATATCATATCCCTGTTCAAGTAAGTTTTTTTGAAGACCATTGAGAGATTCCAGGTTAGCTTCCATTCTTTCTACTTGAGAGTCCGCTACAAAAACAAGTCCATCCACACCTCTCAAAATTAACTTTCGAGATGCTTCATAGAAAACCTGGCCTGGTACGGTATAAAGATGAAATCGAGTTTTAAAGCCTCGAATTTCTCCAAGGTCTAGAGGGAGAAAATCAAAGAAAAGAGTTCTTTCATTTTCTGTATTTAAAGTAATCATCTGCCCCTTATTATTAGAAGAGGTCTTCTGATAGATATACTGAATATTTGTTGTCTTACCACCAAGCCCTGGACCGTAATAAACGATTTTGCAGTTAATTTCCTTGGTGTGATAATTTACAAATGACATATTATTTTCCACCTAGTGTGAAGAGGTTATCCATCTCTTCGTCTGTAATATCTGTAAATAGAAACCCATCACGTTTAGATGTATCTTTATTTTTTTTAAAAGGAACATCGATAGTTTCTAGATCAGACTTTAGCATCATGACCTGACGTTTTAATAGGCCAGGATTTAAACAGTCCTTGTAAATTGCTCCACAACAATAACTCTTTCCGTCAAACTCGAATGAAAAAAGATAAATCCCCTCTGATGAAGTATCGAAACCAAGTCGATAATCAAACAAGTTATTATTTTTTCCAACGAGCCCCATTAATGCCTCAGATGCTTGCCAAACACCACTAACTAAAGCTGACACTGATGAAGTAGTTTCATCTTCAGTGCTGTCATAGATGGTAATTCCGTCATTTCTTGTGACGAAAAGACGAGCATTAATCGATTTTAATTTAGGATCAATGATATTTTTTATGATTCCATTTACTGATTTCATTAAAATCTCTTTCTATTCTCTAAAGCTTTACTGATTGTTAGAGGGTCTAAGAACTCAAGGCTTCCTCCAATAGGAACACCAAACCCAATACGATCAATGAGAATGTTTTCGGGTAAAATCATTTTAAAATAAGAACAAGTCGCATCTCCCTCTACCGAAGGATTAATGGCGAGGATGACTTCTAAAATATCTTGTTTTGCAATTCTGTCTTTAATTTTATCAATCCCCAATTCATCTGGACCTACACCGAGCAAAGGGTTAAGAACTCCACCTAAAACGTGATAGGTTCCTTTGAATGTTCCACTTTTCTCAATGGCAAGAAGATCAGAAATATTTTCGACAATACAAAGAGACTGGGCAGTTCTTCTAGAGCTATCCTGGCAAACACTGCACAGATCTTCTTCTGAAAACATTCCACAATCTTGGCAATGCTTTAAGTGCTGAAGAGATGAAATAGATTGTCCCACACTTGTAAGTTCTGCGGGCTTCCACTGTGTCATGTTCATTACCATTCTGAACGCTGTTTTCTCGCCAACTCCTGGTAAACGAGTTAAGGCCTCAACAGCATTCTTGATAGTCTCTGGAAGTTCAACCACTAGAAAAGTCCTGGGATATTCATTCCGCCAGTTACTTTACCCATGGCCTGTTGAACCATGTCCTGACTTTCTTTAAGTCCATTATTTACGGCAGTAAGAACAAGTTCTTCTAGTGATTCAACATCATTAGGATCAACACACTCTTTATCGATTTTAATCTCTAAAAGTTCTTGCTTCCCATTAACTTTTACTTTCACTACGCCGCCTGCAGACGCTTCAACTACACGACCAGCTAGCTCGTTTTGAAGAGTTGCCATTTTCGCTTGCATCTGTTGAGCTTGCTTCATTAAATTTGCCATATTCATAAAAAAACTCCTTATTTTAAATTTACTTTATCAATCCGTGATTTAAATAATTGTTCTGCTTCCTTGATTACCGGATGGTTGAGTACTTCCTCACGTCTTTGCGAAGTCTCTTCCCTTATTTGTTCTTCGGCCAACTGGGCCAAGGTTTTAAAGTCTTTCATTCCTTCGTCAGCTTTACTTACTAGGGTTGTGCGAAACTTGATAGCTTCTGTGTCTACCTCAAAGTACTCTGCAAGATAATCCATCAAACGTTGATAGACATCTTTATCCTCTAAGAAATCTTTAAATATGACCGATTCTTCAGGAAATCCCAGCTCGATACTTATCGTTGAAGCTAAGAAGTCTGGTGTTTTAGTTATATTACCTTGCTCAAGATTGGATAAGGTCGCCGGAGAAATTGTTTTAAGATGATTTAGAAAACCATCCCAAGTCTTTGGTTCACTTTTTTGAACTTTGACTTCTGGTACAACTTCACCGGCTTCAGGCTTTCCCACATGAGATTCACTTTCTTGAAAGCTTGAAACCATCACTCCGTCTGGAGAAAGAATCTGACGACGTAACGCCACTTTTTGCAACATCACTAAAATAACTTTTTCAGGATTAAGTGATGAAAGAACCCAATTAAAGTCTTTTGCTAATGTTTCATAAATCCAAAACAATTCTGATAAAGAAAGATCTTTTAGTATTTGTTGAGAAACCGGTGAAAGCGAAGGAGTATCAAGAGAATCAATCACCTCATATATCGTTTCCAAAATTTGTTCTGTAAGCTTTCTTAAATCAATATTAGAACTTATTAATTCATCATAAACTTTTTTAAGATTAATTGTATTGCCTGAAAGAATGGCCTCCAAGAGTGACTTCATCACTGAGCCAGCAGCTAAACCAAGCGCTTGTGAAAAAATTTCTTCACTAATGTTCTCGCCAGCCGCTAGTCCCAACACTTGATCAAAAATGGAAAGTGTGTCTCTTACCGAGCCTCGACCAAGTTGAGCAAGTTTATGAACGATGCGATCGTTTTCAAAAACAATTCCTTCAACTGAAGCAATATGCTTAATATGTTCTTCTAGGGTAGGCACAGAAACATTCTTAAAGTCATGACGCTGACATCGAGAAATAACTGTTCCTAAAAGCTTATGCGGATCAGTGGTCGCTAAAATAAAGATTGCGTGCGCTGGTGGTTCTTCTAATGTTTTCAAGAGTGCATTAAAGGCACTAGTAGAAAGCATGTGAACTTCATCAATCACATAGATTTTATATTGCCCACGAGATGGGAGATATTGAACGCTTTCAATGAGGGAACGAATATCATCTACGCTGTTATTAGAAGCACCATCGATTTCAATATAGTCCATCGAATTGGCCGAATCGATATCACGACAGCTTTGGCATTCAAGACAAGGGTTAAAATCGGGCTTAGGAGACTCGCAACGAATGGCCTTGGCAAAAAGACGAGCAATCGATGTTTTACCAACTCCACGAGTTCCTGTGAATAAATAGGCATGGGCCAGTTTGTTATGCCTAATTGCGTTTTGCAATGTTCTGGTCACATGGACCTGTCCAACAACTTGCTCAAATTGTTTTGGACGCCATTTTCTGGCCAAGACTTGATAGGCCATAAATCTCCAAAAATATTAGTTTTGTGGTCGTTTAATAGGTGAGTCTAGCTAGTATGTCATTATGCACAAGCTAAGAAAAGCCCTATAAAAACCGAGTGTAAGAAGATGTGAGAATGCTCAAAATGAACAACTAAATATGTTTGCAGAATAAAAACTTCACTTCACACAATCTTAACTGGCTTTGTAACTCCAATATGGATTATCAGGTACTGAAACTAAGGAGTTTAAATGAAAAAATTCTTTCTCATTTCGTCTTTTATTTTTTTGACCTCTTCTGCTTTTGCAGGGACCTGTTCCGATGCAGTCGAAAAAATATTTTTGGATGAAGGCATGCAAACCCGAGCACCTGTTCTTATTTTCCAAGACGGGGATCTTCAAGAGTACACAATCAGAACCAATCAATATGGTGGCGATGCTGAATACCATGTGGTTATGACTAATGACTGCCAATTGATAAGCAATCGAGTTCTTTGGTCTGAATAAGTATATGGAATATGGAAGAGGTAGTAGGATAGCACAGCCTACCTAGACACAACGCTCTACTACTACCGTTGCTCCATTCCTGGCCTGGCGGGGTTCGCAGCG
>CAYWMU010000042.1:0-17169 GCA_964459395.1 uncultured Bacteriovorax sp. | reverse complement strand
ACAATTTTAAGAAGAGAGAACCCGCTGTCACCTTGAGGAGATATTTCCTACTTGAATTGTCGGAATGTCAGATTAGATCGTAGCTTTTACATTTAATGTTTGTATACAGGTAGCCCCTTTTGTACCTTTAAAATAACAACAATACCTCTTCATCCCTTAACAGAACCATCTATAGGGTGTTTCACGGCAGCCTAATCAATGAACTTTTTTAGCAACTTGATCTCTTCTAAATGGTAAAAATAAATTATTTTTTAGCCTGAAAGATTTTGCTTCCAACAGCTCTCATTAAATCCGCCATTGGTTGATTAGGAGAGATAGGCTCTGACTTCTTGTGGGTTCTAATATCGACCTCTGGCTGAACATGTAATTCAATAAATGCGGCAGCACTTATCTGCTCTTTATACTCTGGCGACTCTTTTTTAAACCCTTCTATCGCTTTGGCAACTGTGGCCTTATGAGAATAATGTCTGTGAAGTTCAGAATATATATGAAATCTTCTTGAGTTAAACTTGACAAGCCAAATACCTGGTACAAGAAGAATTGCTCTTGTAATTATTCCTGTAAACTCTAACTTAGGTAGTTCGACTAAAGAAAGGTTTGAGAAAATATAAATAGCTAAGGGAGCTGTACATAAAAACAAAACGAATATTGACCAATAAAAAGCATTCTTCGCATAATTGCGTTCATTTTTAAACTCATTAGCTGATTCAGAAAAACTATTGGCCAATCCAACGACAGTAGCTCCCTTAATCAAAGTATCTGCTTTCTCAATCAGTTGATCAATTTGATTCTCGCGGTTTGAGTTTTTCGTAACCATTTCTTGTGTTTCAGTATCTGCCTTCTTTAAAGTCTCTAAACGTTCTTTTCATTGTTTATCAAAAGAACTGAAATTTGTCTGATAATCATTAACTCGTTTTTTTAAAACATCTGCCTGGGTAGCAATCTCATTAATTGTACCAACTTTAGCCTTCACTTCGGCTTGATAATTAACGGCCTCTTTTTGGATATTATCTATATCAGCTTTTAATTTCTCTGATGCTTGAACAATACTATCTTGCTGCTTTTTTAGTTCATTACTTCTTTTAATTTTTTCTTCAAGCTTAGTATATGCTCCTTCAAACAAATCAATTTGTTTCTTATACTGGTCATAAAGCTCTTGTAGCTTTACATTTCTGCTCGTTAAGTCTCCAGAGTATTGAACTTCCACCAAAGAGAATAATGAAGAGTTATGGATCAGTAGTTGATCTGTATTCTTATTTATCTGTTCTATTTCGTTCTGTATGCTGACATTCTGACCATTTAGACAAACAACATTTAAACTATTTGAATCAAATGTTTTCACTCCTCCAGTTGATTTTATATTTTTTAGATTTGTTTCCAATGTATCGAGATTTTGATGAATAGCAGTTATACTGCTCATAATCTTTTTGTATATTGATGGGCTTATTAAATGCAGAGATGATTCTTCAGAGAGTTCAAAACTCCCAATGAAGTCAAATATTGTAACTTCTCGTTCATTCAATTCATCGAGTGTCATATCCAAAGAAGGAATATTTTTAGAAACATCAAGTTTTACTGTTTTTACTAAGCCAAAGCATGTATTCCATTTGTCTGATATTGATTCAATTTCATTGCTCAATTTTTCAAGATCAATCCCCATAGTATTCCTCTTTCATGCTTAATTAAATAAATTTCATATCACTCACATTGTACATAATCAAGTCGCTAAGAACACACTGTCACCTTCCATAATTTCAATTTTGGAAGGAAAAATATCAACTTATACAAAGCGAAGCTGATGTGAAACAGGAAATTATTTTTAACAATGAAATTGACCAGCTTTTGGATTCAGAGTAAGGAATCACTCCCTTCTTGCGAGGAGGTTGACGTTTTTTTTATGCTTTCTAATGTTTTCAATAAGTGTGCAACCCCTGTATTTAATATTTTATCAGCACATTCTAAACAGTATGTTTTGGACGACCTCCCTTCTCGTATGCTTAGACGTCTATCCCCCTTATTAATCAAATGTCGTGAATTGGACGAGCACTTGTGAGAACTTTTAGCGATCTGTATTTCGTAAGTTTTAGTGATAGATTTAATTCCCATTAAATAACTCTGCTTCAACGTTGCTAATAATTGACTCTAAGTTGCTATCGATCTTTTCCAGTTCTTCTCTGGAAAACTCATGCCTCGTACCAGCCCCTCTACCAATAAGGGTATTAATCTTTTTATCAATCGCCGATTTAATGACTACGAAGTTTGTTTTTCCAAGTCTATTTTTATCTAGATCATGGCCCTGGTGATTAAGCTTTCTCTGCGAAATAATTCTACCTACAGCATTTTTCACTTTCTCATCAAGACTTGAACGGGCAGCTTTCCTTTGAGCGACTTTCGTAACAGGAATTTTATGATGATCTATAAATTGCTTAGCTGCTTCACCAGAAATACCACTCGCAGCAATAAGTTCCAATGCTTTCTTCAACTCAGGATTACTTTCCACAAGGTTATCAATCTCTAATTGAAGTATTCCTTGAGATTGAATTTGTACGGGGTTTGTTCTTGTTACTCTGATTATTTGTTGCTCATCTGGTGTCCTTTCTGTCATGTCTTGACCGCCTACATTCACATCAACTTCTGGCAAGAGCTGATCAAAATACTCTTGATCGGCTTCACTAAAGTTTTTAAAGTCGTTCCATAGACGTGCGATATTTGCACCTGCATGATAAACAACTGTTCCACGATTCAAAACGTTATTTGGCTCATTTTGTACTATCGTCCTCATAATCCTTCCCACAAACTGGACAAAAGGAGATAAAGAACTAAATACATTGCAGACAGCTGCTACAGATAAAAATTTATGATTGAAGCCCTCCCCTAGTTTTCTAACCTGAACAATTACATCTAGTTCATGATTTTCAAGTTTTTGAAATACACGATCATTCGTTCTACTATCTTCTCTTGCATGCACAAAATCAGCTCGTAAGCCCCTTGCAACGTAAGCTTCTTTAACTTGAATACAGTGGCGATGATTTAAAGCTGTGGCAATTATCTTTAAACGTTGCTCTCCTGTATCGGCCCTCATCCTTTGTAATTCATTAATTGATGCATCTACTATTGTAGCAAGCGTTTCTCTAGAAGTGAGAATACTCCTCCTGAAATCTGAATCTTCTTCACCCAGTCTTTTAACTTCTTCTAAAGAAACTTCTTGCTCTTGACCATTGTCCTCTCTAACAAATTTTAAGGTGCTTGGATTTAAAATTATTGCCTTGATTTTTTTTACATATCCCTCTTGAATTGCTCTTGCTACAGGAAATGAGTAGACAACTTTACCTCCCATTATTTGACCATCGGCTCTTTGCGGAGTCGCACTGTAATTTACGATCTGTGCTGCAGGAAATTTGTTTCTGATTATCTCCCAACTTGTAGCCACACTATGATGTCCTTCATCAAATAAAATGAGATCAAAAAAATCTTCACTCATACTCTCAAGCCATCGATTATCCTCACCTTGAAGCTGTTGAATATTCGTTACAACAATATCAGCTTCTTCAAGGTCAGAAATATTAACAGAGCTTCCTCTGATTTCTACAGGTTCTGGAAAATCTTCCCCTACTAGAACTGAACACAGCTTATAAAAGTTATGGGGATTTGAAACATTCACATCAGCATGAAGCTGTTGAGCGATCTTTACATTGGGTGCAATTACTAAAGTCCTTTTTGATTCATATGCAAATGGAGTTATTGCTATTAACCCTGACTTACCACACCCCACAGGAAGGATGATTGATTGTTCCCGATCGCCTGTTCCTTGAACTTGAAGAAAATTTTCTCTAAGTGCTCTATAGCCTTCAACCTGAGGAGCCCTTAAGCTTTGATTAGCTTCAATATTTGCATCAGATGTATAAAAATTCATAATACCCCTCTAAGAATTTACTCATTTGATAGATATTATTAAATTAAACCCATTTAGTCATTTCTGAAATGTTCTAAACCCTTGTTAGTACTCTCAAGACACACTGTCCTATGCTAAACTTTTCAACTCATTACGTCTTTTTTCAAATAGTAACTATAGAAAACTTAAGAAGTTCATATCTTAAAATCTAAATGTGTGGCCTTGAAAAGAGCTAGAAAACTGTGAATCACGAACTAAAAATCCCCAGCAATGCGCACACTCTTACTATCTGAATTGGTATCTGAGGAGGATTCAAAATCCGCCGCTGGCAACAGTGTCCGAGTTCGAGTCTCGGGGGGGCCACCACTTTCATCTTTTCCCTGTCCAAGAAACTGAATAAAGATCATGTCGTCTATCTTTTAGATTTCTAACCGTTCCGCTATTACGGGCCTTAACCAGGTCACTTATACTCAAGTCGGCAATGGCGACCATTTCTGCATTGGCATCAGTTTCTGCAGCAATACCATCCTTAGCAAATGGGAAATCAGATGGTGTGAGAATCGAACTTTGACCGTAGTTAATATCCATATTCTGCACTCGTGGAAGGTTTCCTGTATTACCAGAAAGGACGAAGTAGCATTGATTCTCAATCGTTCTCGCCTGACAACAGTACCTCACTCTCAGGTAACCTTGCCTCGTATCTGTAGCAAATGGTACGAAGATGATTTTGGCCCCCTGATCGACCAAGTACCGTGTGAGTTCAGGGAACTCGGCATCGTAACATATGAGAACGCCAATTGGACCCCGATCAGTATTAATAACTGAAAGCTTGTAGCCACCTTTTATATCCCACCAGTCTCTCTCACTAGGAGTCGGATGAATTTTTTGCTGTTGGTGAACAGATCCATCTCTAAGGAAAACATGACAAACATTTTTCATGAAACCTGTTTCATCTTTCATCATATGAGTACCACCAATAATATTGATATTATATTTTAAGGCAGCATTGTTCATGAACTCTAAGAATGGTTCTGTAAATTCACCTAGATGCTCTAGCGACTTAACAGGATCAAGCTTCTCATTGATGATGGACAAGAGTGACATCGTAACAAACTCTGGAAAGACTACGAAGTCACAACGATAATCAGCAGCAACCCCAATGAAATACTCTGCGATGGATTGAAACTCTTCTAAGGAAGAGATTTTTCTTTGTTCAAAATTGATAGTACAAATTCGCACATTATCTTTAGCATCCTCGGCATAACTTAGATTTGCTTTGGGATCAATCAAAGGATTTTCCCAGCGCATGAGAATCGCATATCCTAGAGAATCCGCATCAGAAGGAAGATAGTCCTTTAGAATCATGATGGGTTCAAAACCATTTCTAATTTGGAAGCTTACGGTAGGATCTTTAATTTTCTTAGAGGTTACTGCTTCTAAATAAGCTTCGGGTGTTGGATATATTTTTCTTCTTTTTCTAAACCCCGGAATCCTTGCTCCAAAAAGAATCCCTTTCAGCTTGAGAGCTTGGCACAACTTTCTTCGCTCATTATATAATCGCTCACCTATTTTTTTCCCTCTAAAGGCCGGGTCAACACATATATCCATCCCGTAAAGAAAATCTCCCATTGGGTCATGTCGACTGGCAAATGATGAACCAGATATTTCTTTCCATGTATGAGGCTTCATCGCTTCAGCTTCGGTGATGATGAAGGTAATGCAAAAACCAATGACCACTTTGTCATATTCAACGACTAATTGTCCTTCGGGGAAATGATTGATTTGAGCGCGAAGAGCATCATATGGATAAGGAGCTGTTCCTGGGTAACATTTCCTCACAATTTCATTTATCGCATCAGCATCCTGAAAAGTCGTTCTTCTAATAGTGATATGTCGCTTGCTAGTCGTGGCCATTTATCCTCCCCTAAGGTCTTATTTAACTCTAAGTAACTTTGCATAGAATTAATAGACGCATCGGCTTCAAAAGGGAGAACTAACTCTCAGTCACATTTCACATCGAGTATTTTTAGTTTATGATAAGAGGTATGAGCAAGGTGATAAAGGCGCGAGTCATTTCTGGCCGATATAAAAATGAAATTGTTCGCATTACTAACGTCAGTACGGATGAGCTGGGAAGAAAAAAGGCGGCCTGTATTCTAAATTCTGGAGGTCGTGCGAATATACCTGTTGAAGAATTGGAAATCATTCATGATGTACCCGTCGAAGAAAACAAAACTCCTAGGGCCAAAACTGCTTCAATGCCTTTTATTAGTGGAAGCTCAAGTAGCCGAACTTTGACCCATACAAAAAACATGGCAAAAAATAAAATTGAAGTTAAACCTCCCGCACCTTCAAGGAAGCAACAACTTTCTCAATGCGCCGTTTGTGGAGCTGAGTATGATGTGGAGGAACGCAGAGGGCGTCCTGGTAAAATTACTGTGTGTGAAGACTGTGCAGAACTTGATGAATAAGAAGTTATTCTAAGAAGCGGACTTCACCCGTCTCAATATCATAGATAGCGCCGACGATCTTAATCTTCCCCTCGTCAACCAATTCATTGAGAACAGGACTTCTTTCTTTAATTTCTTGTAAAGCATGCTGAACATTCTGATGCACGATTTTATTAACGAAGACAATGTTACTGCTAGTTCTCTCTTCAACGTCAGTCACCTTCTCTACAGCCGGCTTTAACTTCGCTAGCATCTGTGTGAGATGTCCTAATTGAATATCATCACAGGCCCCTTTTATAGCACCACAGTGAGTATGACCTAAAACGACAATTAATTTAGAGCCTGCAATTTTACAAGCAAACTCCATGCTTCCTAAAATGTCCTCGTTGATGAAGTTCCCTGCAATTCGAATACTGAAGATATCTCCGAGTCCTTGATCAAAGATAAGCTCCGCAGGGGCCCGAGAATCAATACAACTCAAAATTGCTGCGAATGGATATTGACCATCACGTGTTTCGTTAACTTGTTGCAGGAGGTTACGATTCATTTTGAGATTAGAAACGAACCTCTGATTACCGCTCTGAAGAAGCTCTAAAGCATTATCTGGCGTTAAAGCTTCCTGCATGTCACGTGTAAGTGTCTTCATTCGTTACCTTTTTTTATTGGCATAATGCAAACACGAGCTTCATGTGTCAAAAAATATTTGAATCGAGAGTGTAAAAAATCCACAGTATGCTTAAAAGATTTAAGCAGCTTTAATATTTAAAGCGAATTAAAATAAAGAGAAGAAGTGAGATGAGAAACGCTCATAGTCTTCAAACTGAGGCATATGGCCTAGATCCTCTATTTCAATAACAGTTATTTTTCTAGGATTTAACTTCTTAATCTCCGCTCCCAATTTATTGTATTGTCCAAGCTTTTTATTAATACCAGGCTTCATCCACCCAGCTCCAGGAGCTGTCCTATCCCTCGTTCCTAAAATGAGATGAGTCTCTACCTGAAGACGTGCTAACTCTGGTCTAATAGGATTAGTAAATATAGGAGAATAAGTTAAAGCATTATTCCAAGCAACGAGTTCCCAATCTGGACCATTCCTCCATCCTTTAAAAGGAGTAAGTAAACGTTCATATTTTTCAGACCATTGACCGTCATAATAATGTTTCTTTTGATAATCCCTAAAAGTATCAACGGTCTGGGCCAATTCGTTCTTATAAAAAATGTCTGTGTCCTTGTACTCAACATAGTTTAAGTAGTCTTCAAGCCCAATGGGATTCACCAGGATTAATCTGTTCACTCGAGATGACATATTTGTCATATGGACTGCTAGCATTCCACCCATCGAATGCCCTACAAGAGTAAACTTTTCGACCTGCAGATCGTCTAGAAGAGAAAATGTATTCAAAGCAAGTTGCTGGAAGCTGTATTGATAGTAAGAAGGCTTACTACTTTTACCAAAGCCCACTTGATCAGGAATAATGACTCGATAACCTTTATCAACTAAGTCATTTGCAATTTGTTCCCAATAATATCCAGAGAAGTTCTTTCCATGAAGAAGAACAGCGACTTTTTTACTCTCGTGATCTCCAAGATCACCATAGGCCATCTTGAGTTTTTGATTCTGAGAAGAAAACTTATAGGTTTGAACATCGTAGGGATAATCAAATTGAGTTAACTCTCCATCAAATGATGGAACATATCTTTTTTCTTTTGAAGCACAAGATATAATGAAAATTAAAATTAAAATATATTTCATAAGTATGTCCTTCTAAACTTAGTTAAAAATAATTCTGAAGGCAGTATTGGGAAAATCATCAACATAAACTAACTTACCATTATTATTTTCCATTAACCCTTTAGAGATCGGAAGTCCTAGTCCTACTCCTTCCCCAACATCTTTAGTAGTGAAGAAAGGAGTCATTAGTTTAGGCTTTATACTTTCATCAATACCTGGACCACTATCAATAACAGTAATAGTCACTTTATTATCAACTTCTTCTGCTACAATCTTAATCCAGGGATCAACGTCACATTTAACGGCGTCAATACTATTATTAAGTAAATTCAGTATAACTTGTTGAATCTGAACAGGCCGACAATCAATCGTTATGTCTTTATTTATTTCTAAATGAAGGGTGATTTTCTTTCTATCAATTTTATCTTGAGAGAACTCAATCACTTCTTTGATCAGTGCTTCAATTTCCACATTCGTAAGTGCTTCATTCTCACTAGAACCAGAGAAAGACCTGAGCCCCTTAATAATTTTTGAAATTCTAAAAACAGTATCTTGAATTTTATTACTGTACCAAAGAGCTTTCTCTTGATCCCAGCTTTTCCTTTCGATCATTTTCTTTATCTGTCCCGAGTAGCCAGAAATGATGGCCAGAGGACTATTAATTTCGTGAGCAATTCCTCCTGCCATCTCTCCTAGAGAAATCATTTTTGAATTGTAAACCAATCTCGCTTCTACTTCTTTTCTATGCTGAAGATTAGTAGCAACAATTGAAATAGAAATGAGTTTACCTGCTTCATTTTTAACCTTGAAAATTCTAACCCAGTAATAATGAAGAGTATTAGTTGTAAAGTTTTTAAGAATGGCTTCTCCCTCCCACTGGTTTTTATTTTCAATACCAGCTTCTAAATCAGTTAAGGGAAAAGAAGGATCAAAGATATCTCTGTAATGATTTATATGAGAAGAGAAACCGAGTTCTAAAGCATGACTATTGAAATACTGAGGACTCCCATTCAGATCAAAGATACAATAAAGATCAGATGAGCTTTCAATCAAACGATAGAGGTTCTCAATAATATTGGCCTGTTGCTTTCGCAGAGTAATATCTCGTATAACCCCAATGAGAAGCACTTCACCTTTCGAAGTAACAAAGGGAGTTTTCTTTGTAAGGATATCCTTCACCTCTCCATCTTCAATGATATTTTCTTCATTCTCTGTAACGATAAGCCTCTCTAAAGTTTCACGATCTTTCTCCCAAAATATATCGGCCATTTCCTTGGGAAAAACATCGTAGTCCGACTTACCGAGATAGTCGTGTTCATTCATTTCAAGAATTTTTGAGAACTTATTATTACCATAAATCCATTGGTGCTTTTCATTTTTAACAAAGATAGGATCAGGAACAGCATCGAGAACGGTTTCGAAAAATTCTCTATCTCTGCTTGATTGTTTACTTTTAACTTGCTCAGAATGCGAGCGTATTTTTCTGATCTTAATTTCGTAGAAGATAATGACGGTAATGACTACTGATGAGAATAAAATAATTTGATAAACCAATGTAGTCCCCAAACTTACTTTTTTTAGACTTAAAGGTAAGTGATTTAGTCTTTTTTGCCTATAATTTACTTACCCTCTTAAGTCAAAATTAAGCTTGGATTACTGTCTCTCATTTTTTTTCCTTCAGGTACTGCTCAGTATAGTCACGAATAAAGGCCTGCACCCCAATAGTCTCTCCTAGATTATTTTTTACTATCCCGAAAGTCATATTCAGATAAAGAGTACTTCCATCCTTATGGATTGATTTGGTGATAAGAGTTTTACCTTGATACTTAGTGGTACCGGTTGCAATAGACTTATGAAATCCTTTCCAATGGGCATCCCTAAGCCGTTCAGGGATAATAAGGTTCAAACTTTTTCCAATGGCCTCAATTTTTGTGTAACCAAATAACTCCCCTGCTTTAGGATTCCAAAGTCTGATGTTTCCTTCGGTGTCTGAAAAGATGATAGCATCAGGAGCTTGATCAATAAGTTCTTCGTAATTATTAAAGCCAGTCATCTTTTTTCTCTCATTATTTTCTCAATCATTTCTTTAATAACGATAGCATTGTTATACTCTTCATCTTTAGCAGCGAAAATCAATGTCACATTTGTCTTTTTAGCTTTTTGAGCAAGTTCAACTAATTTATCTTTAGCTTCTTTATTTCGAAGTTCTTTCTTAAAACGTGAACTAAAATCTTTCCATTTTTCTTTATCATGGGAAAAGAATTTCCGAAGTTCTACACTCGGGGCCAGCTCCTTTGCCCACTCATTGTAAAGAAGATCCTCTTTTTTAAACCCACGTGGCCAGAGTCTATCAACAAGAACTCTGTACCCATCTTTTCTCTCTGCATTTTCATAGACTCTTTTAATTCTAATCATTGAAGCAAATCTTCTCATGCCCCTTATTTAATAAACAGACACTATGAATCACTCCTAAAAATCTAGTAATGAGGTGGACCTTGTTAAAGAAGAATGACAGGCATAAAAAATTATTCAGGAGATTATTATGAAATACTTCTTTATCAGCCTGTTCTTCATCTCTCATAGTTATGCCGCCTCTTTTGAACTCAAGCCCGGTTTATGGAAACTTGAAACGGAAATAGAAACTCCCCAAGGAACTAAGAGTGTTCAAGAATCATTACCAGCGCAAAAAGAAGAAGGGCCACATTCTCTAACTGAGATGTGTGTTACTGAAGAAGAAAGTAAACTTGAAACTTCTTTAGTAAAAGATGGCGAATGCAAATTCATTAACATCACTCAGTCCAAAGATGAACTTTCAGGTGATATTGCTTGTACACAAAAGAGAACTGGAAAGGCCCGTTGGAAGAAGATATCTGATGATGAGTTCATCATGACGATGGAAACTCAATCCAATACTGGTCCTGTTAAACTCACTCAGAGAGGACATTTCATAGATAAAAACTGTACAAAATCTTAACATCAATATCCGACTATTTAAGTCTTTAGCTATAAAGGCTTAATTTCCCATTTTTTGATGCGCACTTCATTATTTCTTCAAATATTCCGATATTTTGTAAATGAAGTTCGTTTTTTTACTACTTCCATTTTTAATAGCCTGCTTACCCCAGTCTCCCAAGGATGTTCCAGTTCCGGAGGAACCTCCTGTCATTGATCCTTTAGCTATTCAAGCATGGCACCTAGAGAATACCGGGCAGCACTCTTTCTCGGAAGGTTTTGCTCTGGCAGGACAGGATCACAAAATTAAAGCAACTCATGAGCAATTACAGCTCACAGGGAAAAACATTCGAATCGCTGTTTCAGATGATGCGTTGGAAGTTTCTCACCCGGACTTAGAGCAAAATCAACTTCCAGGTGAACACCGAGACTACACAACATCAGCGCCTTTCATTGGTGACCCCGGTCCTCAAACCTTCCAGGATGCTCACGGGACGGCCGTGACAGGACTCATCGCTGCCGTTAAAGGTAATACCATTGGTTCTTATGGAGTGGCCCCGGATGCTTCTTTTGCAGGATTTAATTATCTCTCTTCTGATTTTGATAACTCCGTTATTCTTCATCAAACGCAAGGGGATTTTCACATCTTCAATTACAGTTATGGGACCTATGGTTACGTCATAACTGATTCCTACAACACTGATTTTGAAAATGCTTTAAAAGTCGGTGTTAACAATGGTTCCATCTATGTTAAGGCCGCTGGTAATAGCTATCGAGAAACATATACCATCTCCGAGTCAAACTACACTGCTTATGGAAATGCTAACTTCGAGGCAGAGCAAACTCTCCCTTACTATATTGTTGTAGGGGCCATTAATGCCAGAGGACAAAAAGCTTCTTACTCTACTCCTGGTGCAAACTTATGGATCAGTGGAGCTGGTGGTGAATTTGGAACAACAGCTCCTGCAATGATCACCACAGACTTATCAGGATGCTCGTTTGGTTATGCGCATTCAACTTATGGTTCAACAGCTTTCGATAAGGGGCTCGATGATAATAATCCCCATTGTGACTTTCTAAACTCCATGAATGGCACCTCTTCTGCTACTCCTGTGATTTCTGGAATTATCGCTTTAATGTTAGAGGCCAATCCTAATCTCACGTGGAGAGATGTTAAGCATATTCTTGCCAAGACTGCTGATAGAGTTGATTACGCTATTGATAATAATACCTTAAATCATCCCTCTAATATCCCAAGTCCATCTGGTCATGTTTACGATTACAAATGGACTCAAAATGCTGCAGGAAACTTTTTTTCTAACTGGTATGGCTTTGGTCGCGCCAATGCTCTTGCAGCTTCTATGATGGCCCTCACTTACACTCCTTCTTTGGGAACTTACATTGAAGGAAGCTTTATTTCGTCTCCGGCAATTGATCAACCAATACCTAGCACTTCAGCAGGTATTACTCATACTATTAATGTCACTAGTACCGTTACCAAGATTGAATCAGTGCAAGTCGAAGTCAACGTTGATCATCCTTTCATAGGCGACCTTGGAATCGAATTAACTTCTCCATCTGGTACTGTTAGTAAACTCCTTCTTGTGAATAATAGGGGCTTAGATCAAGACCCTAGTAGTAACCGTAAGATTCAATTATTAACAAATGCTTTTTATGAAGAAGTCGCAAGTGGTAATTGGATGATAAAAGTGGTTGATGGAGATGCTGTCGATCAAGGAAATCTCAAGAGCTGGGCCATTAAAATAAACGGGCACTAATAATGAAAAAAGGTCTCATTCTTCTGTCTCTTATTTTGTTGGTAGTGGGAGTTACTCTACATTTTAATTCTCCTTCAACTGAAACTATTGTTCATGAGACTACTTCAATTCAAATAAAACAGACTGATAAATTACAGACTCAAGTGCCAGCACAATCGAAACCACAAAGAACTCCTGCCAGTAATCATGAGCACTCCAAAAAAGCTCGAGTACCTCAACTCCAGATTGCACTTTCAAATATCGAGTTTGAATATTCTCTAAATGAAAACACCCATATCGTTAAAAACGTTTCTGCCATACCAAAGTCTAAATTTAAATCATCTATGGGGAATGTAATCTTTGAAGATGCAAACTTCCTATATATTCAAACTTCTGATGGCCTATCTGCTGGTAAGCTAAGTGTATTAGACTCAAAGACCAAGCAACTTAAACCTCTTTCTCATATCATTAAAATTCCCAATGTCACTGAAGAGAGACGAGTTCAAATCCTTGCTCAGGGTTTTAAAGAAAATGTTTATCTTGAAAATTTGGGACTTTTATTTATTGAAACGAATACGACTGATTTTAGTTTGGTTTATGAAGAACTCAGGACCGAGGGTTATGGTCCTGAGTATCAAATTCTAAATAGATTCTACGTTCCTAAGTAGCAGGCGCGACTTCCATAATTTTATTTCTCATCATCTGCAGTCCAGGATCTTCGGCCAAGACATAAAGTTTATCATTAGCATGAATCTCTGTAGAGCCTCGAGGGATAACTGTTTTACCTTCTCTTTCAATCACAACGATAAGAAGATCTTCAGGAAGATTCAAATCAACAACCGATTTTCCTACAAGGATTGAATTTTCAGGAACCAGGATAGGAGTCATATTCTCTCTTGGGTTAGCATCAGAAACCTGCTCATTTGGAGATTCTTCTTTAGGCTCCCCTTCAAGACCAAGAAGTCTTGAAACAAAGGGAATAGAACTTCCTTGGAAAATGAGAGAAGTCAGTGCAATAAAGAAAACAAGATTAAAAATTAAATCTGCATTATGAATTCCCGCAACTAAAGGGAAAGTTGCCATTACAACAGGAACTGATCCTCGTAATCCTACCCAAGAAACTAAGATCTTCTGTTTAAAAGTAATTTCTTTCGCGAAGGCCAATCCTATAAACACACTCACTGGGCGTGCTACAAACATTAAGAAGACCGCAAGGAGAATCCCTGTGCTCGTCACATCGAGAACTTTGGAAGGATAAAGAAGAAGACCTAGTGCCAAGAACACTAAACTTTGCATGAGCCATGAAACACCGTCATGCATAAGCATAATTGATTTCTTAAAGATGAAGGTCGAGTTCCCTAACACAACTCCTGCAATATAAACTGCAAGGAAACCATTCCCCTTAAGGGCTTGGGTAAGAGAATAAATAAGAAGAACCAGCGCAAGGCTCATTACTGTGTACAGTCCTTCGAACTCTAACTTCAACTTGTTAAAGAAGAGTGTTCCCAGACGTCCAGCTCCATACCCAATAACTCCTCCAACAATAATTTGTACAATTAAGTTGATAACGAATTGATAGATAGAAGCATCCTCAGGGGCCATCATCATTGTTAAAATACTAGTTGTCAGGAACACGGCCATCGGGTCGTTGGAACCAGATTCAAGCTCCAGCAGTGGCTTTAAATCTCCCTTAAGCTGTACACCTCTAGAACGTAGAACAGTAAATACAGCTCCTGCATCGGTCGAAGAAATAATGGACCCAATTAGCATGCCTTCTAAAAGAGAGAATCCAAGAACGTAATGATTAAATAAGCCAAGAATTACACTGGTGATTAAAACCCCAAGTGTTGCAAGTGAAGCACCTGCTTTCATGATAGGCTTTACATCTTTAATTCTGGTATCAAGACCACCGGAAAAAAGAATATAGGCCAAGGCTACAATTCCTAACGTTTGGGCTGCATAAGCATTATCAAACTGAATCCCAAATCCCTCTGATCCTGCCAGGATACCAATACCCAAAAAAACAACAAGAGTCGGAATTCCTAATTTTCCAGAAGCTTTACTGGCAAAGACGCAAAGAAGTAGCAATGCCGCTGTTCCAAACATAAATAATTCAACACTAGCCATGAGAAACCCTTTTAATATTTTACACAAGTTACTGAAAATCCTATGTATTTGCTAGGCATGACGCACAGTAAGGACTCTTTTTATGTCTAACTTTTTCCCTATTGCTTTTTATAAAAAACTACGGAAAATGTACGGACAAACTAAAAAGAGAGGAGCAATAAGTATGGATTGGCAACAAATGACAGGTTTTCAAAGTCCTTGTGCCGAATATGCGGAAGAGAGATTGTCCTTAGATAAAAAATTTTTATCTAATCCCCCCGCTATGTTTCCAGTTAAGGTGAGCTCCGACTCTCTCCAGTTTAACATAAAAAAAGGCGATTATCTTATTATTGATCGCTCTCTTCTCCCTAAGCACAATGATCTCGTTATCGCCGTCATTAATAGTGAATTTAAAATTGCTAGACTCGACTTGATACGGAACAAAAAAGGTCTGCTTCTCCCATATAATATTCTTGTTGGGGTAGATGAAGAGGATGATAACTTCATCTGGGGAATTATCTCCTCTCTCCACAGGAGAATCCACCCATGATTGGACTCGTGGATTGCAATTCTTTTTATTGTTCCTGTGAGCGAGTTTTTAACCCTAAAACTCGCGGACGTCCGGTTATTGTTCTTTCTAACAATGATGGATGTGCCATTGCTTTTTCTAAAGAGGCAAAGGCCGTAGGACTTGGGGAAATGTGTGAGCCTTTTTTTGAACTTAAAGATAGAATCAGAAAACATAATATTGCAGTCTTCTCTTCGAACTATACTCTCTACGATGATATGTCCAAAAGAGTCATGGCCATTCTCTCTCGCTATACACATGATTTAGAAGTTTACTCAGTGGATGAAGCTTTCCTCGACTTTTCAGGAAGGCAGGATGACCTCCTTACTCTAGGCTCTCAAATTAGATCAGATATTTTACGTTCAACAGGCATTCCCGTGGGCGTAGGTATTGCTAAAACAAAAGTTCTAGCAAAGATTGCTAATAAAACTTCTAAGAAAGAACAAGGTGTGACCCTATTTGACAATGAAGAGAAAGTTAACCGAGTGCTCAAGGATTTTCCTGTCCGTGATATCTGGGGCATCGGCAGATCTTCTGCGACAAAACTTCTCGCCCTTGGAATCAGAAGTGCTCTCGACTTTAAAGATTATAAGAACCAAGTTCTTATTCAGAAACTTCTCACTAAAACCGGAAAACAAATCCAGGATGAACTCCGAGGGATTAACTGTTTTGAAATGGAAGAGGTTGAAGATAAAAAAAATATCGCCACTACTAGATCATTTGCCAAAGCTGTCTATTCAAAAAAAGAACTTCAGGAAGCATTGGCCACTTTTGCAACCAAAGCATGTGAGAAACTTCGTGCTCAACACTCAGCCTGTCTAGAGGTGAGTATTTTTTTAAATGCCAAACATTTTGAGAACTCTCGTTTTATGACTTACCATTTTCAAAGCAGTACTTGTGATACTTTCAAAATTATTTCATGCGCCCATGAGCTTTTAGAGAAAATTTATCAATATGATGTGGGCTACAAGAAAGCGGGAGTCATTCTTGGATGCATCCAACCGGATACAATTTCTCAACTGAACATGTTCAATGAGGAAGCCCCTGATAATAAAAAACTTATAGAGACCATTGATCAGATTAATGGGAAGTTTGGTCCACAGACCATTAAGAGTGCGGCCTGTGGAACGAATCCTAAGTGGGGATTAGTCGCTAATCATAAATCGAAGCGCTTTACCACAAACTGGGATGAACTACTAACTGTGAGTTAGTAGATAAAGTAACCTTCTGAAGTAACTTTATATCTTTTCCCTGGAGCTTCTTTAAATTCAAACTCTCCATTTGGGTGAACTTTCGTAATGGTATAACGAGAAAATGGCTCGATGTCGTAGATAAAACCACGATGATCTATAGAATAGTTTTTTGGCTCCTCACCTTTCTTCTTAGCAAAAGAAACAATGTGAGCGACTCCATCACCATGAAGTTTTAAGTTTTTAATCTGACGTTTTTCAATCATCGTATTTAAGGACGAAATGGGAGTTCTTCCTGCTGTCGTTTCGAGAAAAAGTTGATCCTTATTGATCACAACTTTTGCCCAAGAAACATTAGTAGCAAGAAAAGATAAGACTAAAAGAAATTTCATGTCACATCTCCTTAGTAAATTCAACTGGTACTCTTGTGACATAAAAAGAAGGGAGAATCATGACTAGGACTCTCCCTAATAAGAAAAATCATGTTAAACCGATGAATACACAGTGATTTAATAATTAGCA
>CAYWMU010000041.1:13133-17314 GCA_964459395.1 uncultured Bacteriovorax sp. | reverse complement strand
CTGTATGGTGACCAATGTTTTTGGTGCAGTGAAAATCGCTGAAGCTTCAAACTTTAATACTGATAAAGTTATTAATGAAAATATTCTCGTTACCAACATGAGAGATCTCTCTGTTGAGCTAACGGAGAAAAATTATCAAGAAGTTTACCATGACGCTACAAAGATCAAGGAAGAGTCCATTTCTGCCTTTAAACTAGGTATTCTCACTCTTGATGAGCGAGCAAAGCTTGAAACACTTTACTGGCAAATTTGTAAACGAATCGTGACTCATGCTTCTCGTGATGAATATGCTTCTGATGAAATTCTTCACTTGAAATCACAAATGGCCCATCAGTACCTTTGTAATTTCTCGATTTTCCAGTCAGCGGTTGATACTTGGGCCATTGGCCAGATACTCCCTGTCCTTCCTATTCATAAGCTTAATGAAAAGCCGACAGAGCTATGTACATTGGTTGATATTACCTGTGACTCAGATGGAAAAATTGATACTTTCCTCTCAGCAGATGGCCCGACGAATACTGTTCCAATGCACCCTCTTAATAAAGACGAGGATTACTATATTGGCCTTTTCATGACTGGTGCCTACCAAGACATTATGGGCGATAACCACAACTGTTTTGGACGACTTAATGAGGTTCACGTCTTCTGTGACGATGATGATCCTACTGACTTCTATATCGAAGAAGTTATTATGGGGAACACAGCTTCTGCTGTTCTCTCAACTCTACAGTATAACCCAGAGACTTTGGCCCAAACTGTTAAATCGGCCATTGATACTCAAGTGAAGCGCGGAAAAATTCGTCCAAGAGAAGGAGTTGGTTTAACTGACTTTTATGAGAACTGTTTAAAGAGTTACACTTATTTAAAAAAATAAAAAAAAGGGCCCCGATCAATAGTCGGGGCCTTTTTTTAAACGGCAATTATTTCGAATGATTTGATTGTCTTTAGAATACCACTTCCCTTCAAAACAAACTGAAGTCTCTCCCTGACAATTCTCGAAGTATTTTTTTGTATACTCAGAATAACATCTATTCATACATTTATTTTGCACAAAGGGGTCATCCTTAGAATACCAACGACCTCCATAACAAATTGAACTCGATCCTTCGCAATCATTGAAGTGAGACTTTGAGTATTCACTGTAACAAGTGCTCCCTTCAGATATCGTCTCCTGACAATCGACAGTTCCAGCAGCATTCACTGTTGCGAGAAGCTCTTCCATCGTCTGATAAACTCCTACATCCACGTCATTCTTATCGATGAGGACCCCTGCACTCAAAGTGCTTTTGAGTCTGTTCAACTCATCATAAGAAATAAAATCAAGACCTAGGCAACGACCGATATCAATAATCGGTCCAATGGCCTTGGTATTAATTTCTTTTATGTCATGATACAGGGAAACCTTTGTTCCACGACTTTTACATAAATTTTTTATATTACTTTTAATATAGTTTTTTATGCCTTCATCAGTGAGAGAAAAAGCTGAAGAGGTATCTCCTGAATCATGATTCCAAGCAAGATGAGAAAAATTCTGTGAAGCAAGAGTTATAAGAGCGGGACTTTGTCTTCGATACTCTTTTAATCTTTCTTCGTAGCTATTGCCGCTAAACTTCATCAGTCCGCGTTCATGCATGTGTTGAATTTCCGCACGACTTGGCATTGCTCCTCTACCATAGGGGAAACGAAAAACTAAATGCCTTTGACGAGCAAATTGATTTCCACTGGACTCATTTAGAAGTTGAATAGACTTATTAATTTGAAATTCACGCTCGCTTTCACTAAAACCATTCTCAAGCACTCTTCCCCTTCCATCAATTCTTAGAGCATATGCATTGTGCTCATAACCGTGATTGGCGATAAGGTGACCTTGTTTCATCAAATCTTGAATTTGCTTTTGTGCTTCTCGCGCCCTCGGCCCTTCTAAACTTTTCGTCGTAATAAAAAAACTACTTTTTACCCCGCGCTTATTGAGTTCACTACTTATCTGAGATGTAAATCTTGAATGAGGGCCATCATCAAAGGTCAGATGAACTTTGTTAGACGGACACGGACCTAACTCTTTCTTTAACTCTTCCAGGACTGGCCGGGCCAGATGAGGGTAAGAATTAAGTGAGCAGACTTGTGCTGAAGCCTTGGATAAGAATAAAAAACTGAGAAAAAATACAACCATGAGTTCCTTACTGCTAGTAAGAAACTTATCGGCTAAATACTGAATTTTATTTAACTATCTTTATGATCGAGCTTAAGATACTGGTCTTTATAAACGAGATAGCTCCGAAAGTGTTCAGAAACATTTGAGATTTCATCTTTACTCAAAGCACGCTCAACCCGTGCAGGGCGGCCTTTGATGAGACTTCCAGAAGGAAACTTCTTTCCAGGACTGACGAGAGAGCCGGCCGCCACTAAGGAGTTGTCTCCAATCTCTGCTCCATCTAAAATGATGGAACCCATTCCAATTAAGCAACCTTGACCGATTGTGCAACCATGAAGGATGACATTGTGACCTAAAGAAGTGTTATCTCCAATTTCTAATGCATGTTCTTCCGTAACGTGAAGCATACAAAGATCTTGAATATTTACATTCCTGCCTATTTTAATAAAGTTTACATCCCCTCTAATAACGCTATTAAACCAGACGTTGGCATTGGCCATTAAATGCACTCTGCCAATGATTTCTGCACTAGGCGAAATATAAACTCCCTCTTCAAGCACGGGGTTAAACTCTAGATAATTTCTTATGGCCATAAATACCTCTGCCTCATTATAGCCGGGCCAACGAAATCATGATAGCGTTTTACCATGAAGAATAAAGTGGCATTAGGCATTGATATTGGTGGGACAAATACAAAAGTTGGTTTTTTTACAGCGGAAGGTGAACTCATTGATTCACTTAACTTTCCGACTCAAAAAGAATCCGCTCAAAATTTCTTCAAGTACATTCATTCTGAGTGTCTAGCTCTTTTAAAGAAACATCTTATTGATGAGGAGCAACTCCTAGGAGTTGGTATTGGGGCGCCCATGGCCAATGCCACAACAGGTTCTATTACCTATGCTCACAATTTGGGATGGAAGAACATTGAGATTAAAAATGATTTTGCAAAGCTTTTTAAATGTCCAGTCTTCATTGATAACGATGCAAATTTAGCGGCATTGGGAGAGAGCTATTTTGGTGTCGGTAGAGATGCTCATAGTTTTATCCTCATCACTCTTGGTACCGGAGTAGGAACAGGAATTGTTATTAATAAAAAACTCATTCACGGGTTTCAGGGTCTTGCTGGCGAGGGAGGACATATCATCATCGACAGTCCTACTCAAAGATTTTGTCCATGCGGTGGACTCAATCATATTGAAGCTTATATGGGAGCTGAAGGTATTTTAAAAACCTTCGCAGAGAATGACTTTTCGATAAACATTCGTGATTTCTCCAAGTACTTAGAAGACAACGACCCTAAGGCCATTAAATGTCTAGACCTCATGTGTGACCAGCTCTCGTCTGCTATTGTAAATATGAGTGTCGTCATTGGACCTGAGAAAATTATACTTGCCGGTGGAGTCTCTCAAATTGGAGAAGTCTTTTTAAATAAGTTAGAAGAAAAGGTTAATGAAAAAATCATTTATTCATTTAAAAATAAAATGACCTTTCATCTGGCTTCAGTCTCGACTAAAGATGGCGCTATCTATGGAGGAGCTGCCTTGGTTTTTTCAGAGGTATTATGATCCTCTTTCTTGATCCGGAAAATAAAGAAAGTAAAAAGCTAGGTGAACAAGTAAATGCTCTCGCAAAGAAGCTAAAAAAAGAACTAAGTGAGGCGCAAACAAATGAAGAAAAATACTCTGCGCTCTATGCATATTATAGAAAGTATTTTACGCTAACTTTGAAAAAGAAAAATGAGCAAGCTGGAATAAACAGCTCCCCTACGCGTGATATTATTCTTGATTACCCTTGGAAAGATTTAGAACTCGAGCGCTTCTTTTGCTTAAAAGTCTGGGAAAAGATAAATAAATGAAACAACTCATACTCGCCTCTACTTCAAAGTACCGAAAACAATTGCTTGAACAACTTCATTGGCCTTTTGCGGTAATGGCCCCTGATGTTGATGAGACCGTTTATAAAGACCAAATGATGAGTCCGAAAGACTTGGCCGAAAAATTATCTTACCTTAAGGCCCATGATGTTCTTT
>CAYWMU010000041.1:0-13123 GCA_964459395.1 uncultured Bacteriovorax sp. | reverse complement strand
CTTTTTCAAGTGCGCCTCATAGTAATTGTCAACGCCGTTGTTATAGGTTCAGATCAAGTTTGTTCATTAGATAATACTATTTTTAGCAAACCTCAAAACAAAGACAATGCCATCAAGCAAATTCAACAAATGAGTGGACGAAAGCACCAGTTACTCACAAGTGTCACTATTTGTAGCTCGGAGGATAGCTTCACATGGACTAATACTACCTCGCTTACAATGAGAGCATTGCAGGAGAGCGAAATTGAAAGATATCTTGAAATCGATAAGCCTTATGACTGTGCCGGGAGTTATAAATTAGAATCCATGGGAATAAAACTCTTTTCAAAAATTGAGATGAGCGACCATACGGCGATAATTGGTCTTCCTTTAATCGAAATTTCTAATACTCTTCTATCTCGATTTGGATTTAAGTTTTGAATTATTTAGTTCTCTTCTTCATCTTTCTGATAAATTCATGTGCCACTTTTAAATCTCAAAGTAAGGGTATCCCTAGTTACATTTCTCAAGAAGGTGAAAACTTCTATATTCATCTTATCTTTGATCATATTCCCACTTATTCATTCATTATTGATGAAACCGAAATCAGCCCAGATCTCATCAGATATCAAAAGACATCCTTAGGTCATCTCATCAAAGTTCCTGTTAATGAGGAACAAAAAGATTTCAAAGTTCAATCTGCCCTTCAAACCTATGTTCATAAAAAAATTCGACTAAAAGAAAAACCCAGAAAGATGATGATGCTTGCTTCCTTCTCTCTTCCACAGTTAAGGGCCATACAAGTTGAAGATCCAGACCTTTTAGTGGCCTTTTCTCCTCCGGCCACTCAGTATTACACCGATAGTGATTTCTTTAAGAACCCTATTTTCTATCAAGAAGAATTGCGTCTTCTCTATATTGTTGGATCAGAGCATTTTAAATCAGAACTCTTTTTGGGAGACTACATAATAACAGATGTAGAAAATACTCCGTTTATCGATAGACCTACTTTTATCACCCATTATCTACCCTTTACTTTTCCAAGGGAAGAAACACTCTTTGCAAACATTGCAGATCATTTGAAACGAAAAAAAACTCCTGTCGTTTTTCTTTCTTCTTTCCCTCAAAATCTAATCCAACAAATTTCAAAAGGACAACTTGGACTTCCCACTTATGAATTTTCTGTGAAGAACCATTTTCTTGCTCTCCCACATGAAAATAATTCTCCCTGGATCGTTCTCGATGATCGTCGCTCCGATTACTTAATACTAGATTTTGATTTTATCGATTCATATTGGCACATTCATGTACGAGGTAAAGATGAACAACAGGAATTGATCTTTGAAAGAGACCTCACCCTTTATCAAACAAAACCTAATGAAGGAAGAAATCGAAGACGCGCACGCTAATCAATCTTTTTTCTTCTCGTCAGAACTTTATCTAAGTTGCGAACATAGGCCTTTGAGACGACATCAAACAAACTGTCAGTTTCTTGCGGACGATAACGTCCTTTGGTTCGTTCATAGTTTGCCATCATGACATTCTTCTCATCTTCACTCATTCCTGTAGGGTCAGTATAGTTAGCGACGCTTCCACTCTCTGAACGATTGCTATTTTCATATGACTCTCGAATACTTCCTGAACTACTGCCTTGAATATTTATATCATTACCATTTAATCCGGTAGTTCCAGGTGCAATGCTAGCGAGCTGATCATTTGTCTCAAGACCTAAATCTCCCTTCATATCATTTTTAAAGTTAAGGTCGTAACCATTACCTGAAGAAAAAGAACGTATTCCATTATAAGAAGAATTCTGAGAAGGACCACTAGCGCTGTTGGCCCCATTCAGCGCATCACCACTACTTCCATATAAGCTTGAGAGGAATCTTGAGTTTTTATCATTAACGTTGATACCTTTTTCACTTAGAGTTTTATTACTCTCCAGCATCATTTCACGGCCTTTATTAAAGGCATCCGACGTAAGAGAAGCATTTCCTCCTGAAATATTCGTATTGCCTGCTAAGCCACTAGAGGGGTCTGCTTCAGTTGTCGAATTGATTAAAGAATCAGCGATAGACTTCCATGAAGAAGTATTTCCCTTGAAGGAATATCTATCTCTACTGACGCCAGAAAGCGATCCAATCTTTCCACCGACTTCTGCACTTCCTGCACTGCTACCCTTATATTCCCCGCCATCGTAATAGTTCTTCCCACCCTGAGAAATAGTGTTCCCACCATTCAAATAATTATCAGAAACATGATTAATAAGCGACTCAAGACAAACTATTTGTTTCTCTCTTATGCGGATGATGTCACTGTAATAACGATTTAGATTTTGCAAGTCGACTTCTAAACGATTAAGTAATCTTCTACGCCAAGTTTGTGAATTGGTAAAATACCCTGAATATTTTGACTTCGTGTGATAGGAGTAGGCCAAGAATTGGGCCATCCCATAATCTGTAAGATCATCAATAAATTGATTAAACTCACTACACTTATCTTGTGGATCTAATTCTTTTCCAACTTTCTCTACACAATCTACTGCATCAGTTGAAATAAGTTCTGGTTCAAACACGAAGCCTTTTTGACTCTCATCCAATCTCATCTCTTGATAAAACTGGATAATTCGTGCCTTAAAATCATCTCTTAAACCTGTATAAGATTGAATAACATTGGTCCCTTTTAAGTAACGCGGATTTCGCGAATCTCTCTTCTTGAGGAATCGAAAAAGACCTCCTGACCTGAGGTTTTTCTTTGTTCCGAAGCGAGTAAAAGCAAGGGCCCCTGTTTGTTCTGTTCGCCCGGGCATCAGCGGATCAAGTAAATAATGTTTTCTATTAAATACTCTTAGAACGTCTTCATCTTTATCAAGGTTTCCGATAATTTTTAGTTGTTCAATAACTTGAGCATCTTTTGTTGGATTTAGATTTAATTCTTTCGTACCGGATACTTCGTAATAATCCGTCCACCTATTTGCGACATTATTATAACGTTTTGTTTTCCAACCTTTCCAAGTTAGTTTTTTGTACTTCGCTTTACAGCTAAATGCTGAAACATATTGATCTCCCAAACTCCACCCTGTAGCACCATCACTCCACTTTGCCATCTCTTGAGAAAGTGCAGATAGTTGACTGTAAGCATTTGAGATATTAGTGAGCATACCTTTCTCATAGGATTGAAATAAAAGATTCCTTCGATACATGAACATCATCATGTCATATCCCGAACTCTGCCTGGTAGCGAGAGCATGTTCGGTGATCATTTGTCTTTCTTCCTCGTTTCCTGTCTCTGAAACGGCCCCATGGACTTCCACCATTTTATCAGACTGGACTTTAGAATCACTATTGCTCATAAGGGCTGCTTTGACAGTCTCATGATCTTTTTTGATCCTAGCATAATAAGCACTGAAGTCCTGTAAGAGATATTTCCTTGTTTCAACAAACGGCTTACCAATCTGATCTCTAAGCTTTGCATTAACTCGAAAACAATCATCACTGTCACTTCTAGAAATTGTGGCAAATAACCATTCCATAGCTCTAAGAGACTTGAGAGCTTGCTTTGTTCTCTCTCTTACTCCCTCACTCATATTGAACTGGCATTTCCCTGCTTCAGGGTTTTCGGTAAAGAGATCGTGATGCTCATCATATAGGCCAAGATAAAGTGAATGTTGGGATTCAGGAGAGAGTTCACAGATACCACTAGAGGTTCGCACGAGATGATTTTCTTCATTACATAGAGTACCTGCGGTGACCTTTTCGTTTTCCTCTCCAAAACGGCAAACGTTAAGCTCCTTACAAACTTTATCTTCGCAATTGTAACTTTCACATTGAGCCGAATGAGTACAACTTTCTCCGAGAGCTAAAAACTCTGATTCATCAGTTTGCTCATCAAGAATTTCTCTCATGAAATCATTAAGCTCGATTTGTTCTTCGTTTTGAGATTGTTTATTGAACATAATTCTTGCGTTTTGCGGAAGACATCCCATCCCCACAGAACATTGAGAATCACTTGTACAAGTTTTTAAATCAGGATCTCGAAGAGAAGGCTCATCACAAGTCTGAGTATTGGGATTATAAGTAAGACCCTCGCAGCACTTTCCACCCACAACTGAAAATGGTTTCCCAATTTCTGTACAAGCAGATGCTTTGGCCGTGGAAATGACATTTGAATTCAAAGGATGAATCGTAGTGCCAGAAGTTCCGCAGCGAATACCAAGGGATGATATATAAGATTTAGGACCTTCCGATTTATAACTCGTAAAGCTTTTAACATCGTCTTTCCAGCGCAAGTCAGTAGCTTGCGTCCATGGTATTTCTAGAGGAACGCTGTTGAGTCCATCTTCAAAGATATAAATTGTCTCTAGTTTTTCATTATAAAAAGTGGCCTTATGACCTGGGGCCATACCAACGAAAGTACCTTCAAAGCCCAATATTTTCATATCATGCCCAATATTTTGGACTTGAGTAAAACAAGCAGGATCCTGAGTAGCAAATGCGGGCGTACCCAGCGCAAGCAATATGAACGCACTTATAAAAGCAATCATACCTTTATAGTATCAAGCTTTGAGATCTTAGCGGCTAAAGAAAAAATTATACAATAATATCTATATCATACAGCATTCAAAGTTTGTTATACTGTCCTTTCCACTGACTCATTTTTAAGGCAAGAATATGAATAACTTATGGGGGCAAGAAACAAAGCTCTTCGAACAACTTACTCCAGAGCAAATACTTGAGACAGCCGAAGTTTTCGGTCAGCGGCTTACTGGTAAAGTCATGCCCTTAAATTCAATTGAAAATCGCGTTTACGAAGTTGAACTCGCTCAAGCTTTTGATTTTGGCCCTGGTTTTTCTAATTCTGCTATTATCATAAAATTTTACCGTCCAGGACGCTGGACCAAAGAACAATTAAATGAAGAGCATCGATTTCTTTTGTCACTTAAAGAGTTTGAAGTACCTGTCGTAGCACCGATCTCTCTTGGAGAAGAAGAACAGACTTTATTTTTTGAAGATAGAACAAAACTTTTTTTTGCTCTTTTCCCTAAACTTCGAGGAAGATTAAAAGATGAACTTATTAAAGATGAGATTGACCAAGCAGGAAGATTGATTGGTAGAATCCACAATATTGGTTCACAAGGAACTTTTAATCACCGCCTCACTCTCACTCCTGAACTTTTTATTCAAGGAGCGAAAGCCAATCTTCTTGAATCTCCTCCTGTTGAATCTGAAAGTTTAAAGCATTACCTCAATCTTTTAGATCCTATTACCCAACTTACATCACCACTTCTCAATCATCTTCCTATGCAAAAAATTCACGGCGATTTCCACCGAGGAAATATTGTTTGGACCTCATATGGGCCCGTTGCCGTTGACTTTGATGACATTTTAACAGGACCAATTGAACAAGACCTATGGCTTCTCTTTCCAGGGACAGATCCCGATTCACTTAGTGATAGAGAACGTTTTCTTAAGGCCTATTGTGAAATGACGAGAAAAGATTGTGTGAGTCTTCGTTTAGTTGAGGTATTCAGAACAATGCGAATGATTCATTTTAACGGGTGGATTGCCAAACGTTGGAGCGATCATTCTTTTAGACAACTTTTCCCACAATTTACATCCAATAATTATTGGGATCAGCAGTTAATTGATTTAAGAATGCAGATGAGTTTAATTCAAGAAATAAATTACTTTTAGTCTTGTCCTGCTTCGAATTTAACACCAATTTTCCACTCAGACTTTTCACCATCAATTAAACGAGCAGACATCACTGTTCCAATAATAGGGTCATCAAGGTCGAAGTTGTCAAAGCCTGTCACTAGAATTTGTTCGCCTTTAGGGAAAAGAGTTTCTGCTTCGCAAATAAAGCCGAGTCCACCTCGGGATAAATCAAATAGCTTAAAGTTAAAGATCTGATCAATATTTTTTAACTTAACCTTCACTCGTTTATCAATAGCAGGTCTAGCTCTAGGACTTTCACGTTTATCAGCGAAAAGACGATCTTCTTCATCAAGACTTACAGAACTAAACTCTGAATTTAAAAGCTCTTGGTCTCGATTTGACCTTTGGGCCATGCTTTTTACTTTATAATAATTTGGACCTTCATCTAATTGTTCAAGTCCTAATCTCTTTGAACGCCAGATCGTTGAAAAGTCCATTCCCTTAACTTTAACCTTATTGGCCTCTACCTCTTCAATTATTTTAATCTCAGGAGGCATATGAAGGCTAAAATAACGGTCTGATAAATCAAAAATATTGGCCTTGAAGATCATTTGGATTTTTTCTGAATAACAATAAACAGGAATTTCCTCATAGAGGACGACGTCCTGACTCTTATCAAGATGCATCAGCTTACTTTCTCTATGAAAGGAATTTAAATAAGAATGAAGTACTGATCTACCCTCCGGCTGTGGCTGCCAAATGAGCAGCGGACACCTATTTGCTTTGAGGTGTCGAAAAATTTTTTGATAGGCCAAAAAATCAGTATCTGCTGTAATAATCTTCATTCCCTAAGATTCTACCATGGTCCAATATTCAAGCAAGGTGGCCAATAATTAATCTTTTCTAAAAAAGAGAAGCCGTTTTTCCCACTTTTTGGATATTTTTCTTTCACTAGGAAGACTGAAAGCTTTTCTTCTATAGCCTTGCCTCTCAGGATCTTCGGCAAGTTCAATCTGCTGTTCAACCGTTTTATTGAAAACTTCCATGAGGTTTTCTTCCCTTCCATATGTTTCTTCAAGTTTCAAACGGTTTAGTTCACAGATTACCTGATGAATAGACTCCACTGTGGAAAGACATTCAGGTAAGGGTTGATGTTTAACTTTAAAATCAGAAATGCGATTAGTACTAAAACTCACCCGAGGAAGATCGTGAAGAGAAGTTGAGAGTTTCATCATTTTCTTGGCACAAGGCCAGGTCCCGTCAATAACGATAAACTGCTTAGGTTTCCCGGTGATAAAAGACGAAGGGACCTCTCCTGAAAGATCCACTACCTCATCCCCAGGATAGAGCACATAGCTCTCAAAGCGTGGGTCCTGGAGCATTTGTTGGAAGCCTTTATTCTGATCAAAATTGATATCGACGAAAATGGCAGAGTTTTCAAGAATCAGGTGACTGAAGCGGCCAGTGCCAACCTTTTCTTTTTTAAACTCCATGGGATGCATGAGAATGATAAAGCGAGATGAGGTTTTGAAGGGTTTTAAGTATTCGCAAAGACATGTACGAAGTCGTCTCCTACATTTTAGGCATAAATTCATTACACGGTTACTGTCACAATCTAAATTTTCATGCATAATTCACACTATATGATGACTACTTCTCAAAGAAAACCCTCTGTTAAAAAGATTGCTCTCACCGGAGGGCCAGGTGGTGGAAAATCAACCGCGGCGGAGTTATTTAAAAGAGAATACAAAGACTTCATCTCTTTGGTTCCTGAAGTAGCAACCCTTCTCTTTAAGGGTGGGTATCCCCGATTCGACTCTCCATTAATTGTTGAATCCATTCAAAGCTCAATCTTTCACGTTCAACAAAATATTGAAACAACTTACAGCACTCTATTTCCTCACCACACTCTGCTTTGTGACCGCGGGACAGTGGACGGGGCTGCTTACTGGCCAGCAGGCCCTGATGATTTCTTCAAAAGAATGGGAACAACTCTAGAAAATGAGCTGACAAAATATGATGCTGTTATCTTCTTTGAGACAGCAGCTGCTGGTGGAATGACAATTGAGTTGGGTAATCCTATAAGAAATGAAGATCAAAGAAAGGCCATTGAGTTAGACCTACGTTTAAGAGAACTTTGGTCACTACATCCGAATTTCGTTCACATCTGTAATGCACCTTCGTTTCTGGCAAAGATTCAAAATTCAATTGCAGCAATGGATAGTATCATCCACCCGCAAGCTTAACTTTGAAGCCAGTTTTTTCTAGGTGGCCCTTTATCTTCTCGCGATGATCCCCTTGGATTTCAATCATATTATTCTTAAAGGCACCACCTGTACCACAAAGAGCTTTTAATTTTTTTTCCAGGGATTTGAAATATTCATCATTTTGAGGAAGTTCAAAAATCACAGTAACAACTTTTCCTCCACGTCCATTCTTCTCAAGACGAATCTTTAAAGTATGGTCACTCGGAATTAGCTCTGAACTTTTAGGACATTGGCATGGATATTTTTTTCATTTTTTACATCGTTTACTGAAGTTAGGATCATCACTGTAAACTAATTCATAATCACTCATACTAAAAGTTGTAATCGCCTTCTCATACGAGAGTCAAGAATTACTTAAATGCAAAAGTTGAAAATAAAGTTGCCGTGATTGAGAAAAGTCCAAGACCAAGTAAGAGAATGATTTTTTCCATATCGCCCTCCTTTGAGCTCTCCTCATTTTTAACTTAAGGTTTTCTAAAGGGCACGGAATATTAAGTGAAGTGAGATTTTGTAAGTCACTACCATGTAAATATGATAGGATAGATTTATGAATCGCTACATTTTATTCCATAAACCATATGGAGTTCTCTCCCAATTCACACCGGAAGATGGTGCCAGATCCCTTGCGGAGTTTGACTTACCTAAGGGTATTTATGCAGCAGGAAGACTTGATAAAGATTCGGAAGGTCTTCTTCTTCTCACTGATGATGGCCCTCTCATAGAGAAACTTCTTAATCCTAAGAATGAGAAACCTAAAACATACTGGGCCTTGGTTGAACGCTTTCCTGAAGAAGAAGCCTTAGATAAACTAAGAAAAGGGATTAAGATCGAGGATTATTTTACAAAGCCTGCAAAGGTCAAAGTGCTTGATCCGCAACCACAAGTCCCTCCAAGAAACCCACCTGTAAGATTTAGAAAAATAGTTCAAGACTATTGGATTGAAATGACGATCGTTGAGGGAAAGAACCGCCAAGTTCGTAAGATGACCGCGGCCATAGGTCACCCTACACTTAGGCTCATTAGAAAAAGTATTGCTAACCTCACTCTTGGAGATTTAAAAGAAGGAGAATGGCGAGAAATTTCGAGAGACGAAATTAAGTTCTAACCTGCTTTCTATCTTTATAACCATCTTTTCGATCAAGTTGCCCTGTCGAGAGCCCATAGGTCTCAACCATCTGAAGACGTGAAACCGCTTCTTCAGAAGCTATTTTTCCTGCTACAAGTTCTAGATAGGTTTTAATTTTAAGAAGAAGTGAATCCCCATCTTCATTTAAAGCTTCTAGTCTAAAACGACTCACTCTGAGATTTTTTAATTCTTCAATCATGAACGATGCTGACTGAGGGGTGGCCTTAAAGAAAGTATTTCGACATTCTTGATCTGCTTTAAGGTAGTGCCAATTATTATAAGGGTCTTTAAGTTTTAATTCATGACTCTCACAAGGTTTCCCACAATCTTTAAATGAATGCCCATTTGATAAGAAAGCAGCAAACACACAATGCTCCATATGAAACTCAGGCATGTACTGATGAACTGTCACCTCAATTCCTTGTGGATTGGATCGCACCACATCAAACAACTGGGACTGGTTAAGATCATAGGACATACTCACAGAGAGAAGCCCTTTTGAAAGGATATAATCAAGAGAATAAGAGTTGGTAATATTTAAAGAGAAGTCTCCTATGAGAGGAGTTGATGTTTTCTCTTTTAAATAATTAAGAGCTCCGAGGTTTCTCACTAAGATAAAATCTGGTTGATGACGAACAATCGTATTTAGATTGTAATACTCTTTGGGTTTCAAAATACGAGTGGTAGCAAGAGTCACTTTAAGTCCAAGGGATCGAAGCATCTCAATACTTGGCCCATAGTCTTTACCAAATTCAAAATCTAAAATGACTGTCGCAATTGAATCTTTCAAAGGAAGAATACTTTCAAAACGCGAAGTCAACTCTTCAACCTGTTTCTTAGAACGAAGAAGGATGTTAAGCTTTGGATCTTCTTTTGAAGCTACTTCATTTTTTAATTCGGGAAAACTTCCAAGCTCAAACGCACGGTGTAGACGGGCATCATTCATTTTCTGCACCATCTCTCGTCTCATATTTTTAAGAACCTTATTATGAATAAAAACATTCTCACTTAGATCTAGCGACTCTTGAGTCACTATGTAAGGAGTCGTTCCTAAACTTTTTAATTCATCTATAATCAACTCTGCGCTCACTGGCCTTGACTGAGCAGCAGTCAAATCCACTTCGCTTAAAACTTCTACCTTTCTTCCCTCAGGATCCTCGGCGACTACTTTTAAAGGAGAGCCAAGTTTAGCGGAGACTTCCAGCTTAAGAGGAATACGTTTTTGAAATTCTCGACTACTCCATCCTTTCTGCCATTTTCGATCGAGAACTTCATCAGAATTTAGATAAACAGGATTACCAACATCAGCAGGAACTTTCCCAACAAGCTCCACTTCCTGTAAGCTTCCTACTTTTTTCACGCTGAAAATTTTAGACCCTACTTCCTTACCTTGATTGACAATAAGAATCCCCTGTCCTGCGTGAAGGGTGATCTCACTTTTTAAAGTGATGGTTTTATTTTTAATATTTAAAACCTCACCTAGCTTTATACCTCGGTGAGAGCTGTAAGTTGCATCCACTAAATTTTGATGATCGACTCCATGAAGCCAACCTGAAAAGAAACCTCGAGAGTATGTAGTGGCCAGTTCTTGTCGTCTCCTTTCGAGATCAAGATTATTTCCATCCAGCACTTGTCGGTAATGATGAGCAGTGGCCGCCACATATTCAGGGGCCTTAAGACGTCCTTCAATTTTAAAAGAATCTACTCCGATTTCTTTTAGACGAGGAATTTCTTCGAGCCCCATTAGGTCTTTTGGAGAAACAAGATACTTCTTATCTCCCATAGCTTTTAATTGATCATCGACCCATAGCTCATAATCGAGTCGACAGCTTTGAGCGCATTGACCGCGGTTGGCACTCCTTCCACCGATGGATTCACTGGTAAAGCATTGTCCTGAGTAAGCGACACAAAGTGCTCCATGAACAAAGACTTCAAGTTCCTTATCCGTTTGAGAACGAATAAGTTCAATTTCAGAGAGAGAGTTTTCACGCCCAAGAACAAAACGATCAATTTTTAAGTCTGAAAGAAGATCCATGGCATCGGCATTGGTTACCGTCATCTGAGTAGAAGCATGAATGCGTTGATGAGGTGCCATTTCTCTGATGATTTTAGCAAGCCCTAGATCCTGAACAATAAAAGCATCTGGTCCCATTGGAAGAATATTTTCTAAAACTTCTCTGACTTTCGGGATTTCGTTTTCAAAGATCACCACGTTGAAAGCAAGGTTAACTTTAACTCCATAAAGATGGGCAAGATCAATCATTTCCTTTAAGTCTTCATAGGAAAAATCCTGACTTCTCCCCCTAGCATTGAAATAAGGGACACCCATGTAAACGGCGTCCGCTCCATGATGGATAGCGGCCAGGAGCATATTCATATCCCCAACGGGAAGCAATAATTCAGTCTTTTTCATGCCCCCAATTTAGTGAAAATGCATCGTTCTGTATATGGGAGTATAAAATCTACCTTAGAATTGGCCCGTTCTTAACATGACCAAAGTACACGCTTCCTCAACCTGGATCCCTTTATCCTGAAGTTCCTTCATTAACTCCGGATCATAAGTACCTGGATTGGAGATCACTCTTCGAGGTGAAAGATCAATTAAGTCTTTCATATGAGGTTTTAAGTGTTTAGGAGTTACGTAAAGAGTGACAGTATCAACTTCTTGTTTTTTAAACCCTTTTAAATCGGGGTAGCAAGTTTTCCCTTCTATTTCAGGGTAAAGAGGATTCACCAACGCTACTTCATGATTATACTCTTTAAGCATCTCTAGTGCTTTATGAGCATAGCGAGAAGGGGTCGGACTCGCTCCCAAAATAACAACTTTCATGTACAACTCCCGTCTGAGTGTTTAAAATAAGACCAAAAGTGAGTATCACCATGGCATTATCTACAAAAACATTTTACGACCTCAATGATCTGAAGGCACATTTAAAAACTCATAAAAAAACATTTTATTATTCCTCTCAGACTTCGACAGTTGTTCCTTATGACCGACTTGAAGGCCTATTTGATGAAGATATCTTTATTGGCGATCTCTCAAAACTTCCCTCCTCTATGGAATTAACAAACGATAATAATCTCATAATTCGTGGAGCCGTCTCTTGGCAGGACGCTCGCTCATACTTGATTGGCCACGGCAGAAACCTCATGACTTCTCCCACAGAACAACTGGCCCTGGTTACTGCGGGAGTTGCAACAAGTTGTACGGGAGAGCGTTGTTTTAGCTTCGGGACCATGAGAAGTCAGGTTAAGCGCTTAAAGTACCTTGACTACAATGGTGAGGAAAAAGAGCTGAAAGTAACTGATGACTTCTCTTTTAATACTCCTCACCTAAAAAAATACCAAGAGCACTATCAAAAATACGCCACTCTTAAAAATGCGCCCTTTCCTCGTTTTCAGACCGCAACTGATCTAATGATTGGGACAGAAGGGCAACTTGGTATTGTTACAGAAGTCGAAATCACCACGACTCCTGACTTTGATATTAACTTTGTTTTCATTCTTCTACCGCGCTGGGAAGATGACTTTAAACCACACCTTGAAATTCATCAAAAGGTGCAAACTCTTCGTGATAAGTTAGTGAGTGTTGAGCTCCTCGATAGTAATTGCATGAACTATCTTAAAGATGATGAGAAACTTGGGAACAACCAAGATGTTATTTTCTTAGAAATTCGTTCTGAACACTTTGAAGATGTTTATGAGAATTTCCTATCAAACCTTGAACACACAAGTCTTGAACAAGTCTTTGAGATTACCCCTACTAAATTTCACAATATTCGCGCAGGCGTTCCTCGGGCGATTTTTGAAGTCAATTCTCAAATGGGTGTTGTTAAAAAAGGAACCGACGTTCAAGTCCATGGCCATAAATTTGAAGACCTTCTCAACTTTTACAGAGAAGCAAAAAATTTAGGAATCCGTTACTGCCTCTTTGGTCATTTCGGAGATGCTCACCTGCATTTTAACTACATGCCAAGTAAAGAAGAGGCCCATAAATGTGATGAGGTTTTCGTAAAACTCTACGACAAAGTCCTCGAATGGCAGGGCTCCCCCTTTGCAGAACATGGGATTGGAATTTTAAAGCAGCCTTATAT
>CAYWMU010000040.1:0-17536 GCA_964459395.1 uncultured Bacteriovorax sp. | reverse complement strand
AGCAGCTTCTAAGACGGGAAGATAAAACTTATGTAACACCTTCATGATCCATGGTTCTTTATCTTCTGTATTCCTTCCTAAGGCCAACATGCACATAGATGGAACAAAAGTGAAAGACAGAATAAGTGAACCAAGAATTGCGATAATGAATGTGGAGGCCATAGGAATAAACATTTTCCCTTCCACGCCTACGAAAGCGAAAACAGGAAGAAATGATATGGCCACAATCAATTCTCCAAATCCGGCTGACTTTCTAATTTGAAGAGTTGCATCAAGAATGGTATTTCTTTTTTCATCTATTGTTAGACTTCTTCCAAGCTCTTTTTTCTTTTCGCTTAAAAGTCTTAAGCAATTATCTAAAACGATTACAGCGCCGTCCGTGATAACGCCGAAATCCAATGCACCTAGACTCATCAGGTTTCCACTTATCCCAAGTTGCTTCATTACGATAAAACTAAAAAGAAGAGAGAGAGGAATCACAATGGCAGATATCAGAGCGGCCCTCACGTTACCGACTAGTAGGAGTAGAACAATAATAACGAGAACTGCTCCAGCAATAATGTTTTCATTTACAGTTTTAATTGTTTCATCAACTAATTCAGAGCGATCATAGACGGTATTTATTTTAATACCTACAGGTAGAGTCTTACTGATCTCTTGAACTTTATTATCAACCGAAATGGCCACCTCACGAGAATTGGCCCCTGATAACATTAAGACTGTACCTAGGACAGCTTCGTTACCGTTTAATAGTGCTGCCCCAGTACGCTTGGCCTCACCAATTTTAACCTCAGCAATATCTTTTACTCTCAAAACATTCAGGTTTTCTAAAATCTTAACAGGAATGTTTTCTATATCTTCTATGACTTCAAAGAGTCCCTTCGCAACGACAAGAAATTGATCTCCCGTCTGCTCGATATAGCTTCCACCAACATTTCGATTAACTCTTTTAATGGAGTCTGCAATATCTGCCCAATCAAGGCCATAGGAGGACATTTTTCTAGGATCAGGTAAGACGAGATACTGTTTTTCTTATCCACCAATAGTATTGACCTCTGCTACCCCTTGAACCGTGAGGAGTCTTGGCTTAACATGCCATTCTTGAATAGAACGGAGTTCAGCAAGCTGGGCCTTTCTTTTCTCACCAGATTCAATGTTTTCATAATCTAAAACGAAGTGATAAATTTCACCAAGGCCTGTTGTCACTGGCGACATGATAGGATTCACGCCAAAAGGCAGATCTCCTCTCATAGCCTGTAATCTTTCAGATACAAGCTGTCTACTCAGATAGATATCAGTGCCGTCTTTAAAGCTTACCGTAACTTGAGAAAGTGAAAACCTTGTTATTGAACGGACTTGATCTACACCGGGAATACCGTTAAGTGACATTTCAATAGGGAGTGTGACTAATCTCTCTATTTCCTCAGGGCCAAGCCCATCAACTTTTGTATTAACTTGCACCTGTACATTAGTGATGTCAGGTACAGCATCAATGGGTAAATTCTTGAATGCATAGATTCCAGAAATAACCATGCACAAGGTGAGAGCTAAGATCTGAAAAGGATGGTATAGACAATAATTAACTATATTTCTTAACATACTTCGTCCTAATGAGCACAGCTATCGACTGTATCAGAGTTTAAATCTGACTCTGTTAAGCGCAAGAAATGTACTCCCTCAATCGCCACTTCATCACCTGACTCCAGGTCTTCAGACTCAATCAAAACATGCGTCTCATTACTTTTTATGACATTAACAATGACGTAAGTAATATCGTCTTGTATTTTTCGATAGACACCATTAGTAAACTTAATTTTTACCAGTGAACTCTTTGGTAGGAGCCATTGATTTCTATTATCTAATTTCTGAAATATAATACCCATTGTCTTTTTTGCTTTATCAGAAATCTTGAAAGAGCCATCTTCATTTTTGGTAGCTGCAGCAAATGCAGTATTTAAAGTTATTAAAATAAAAATAACTATTAACTTTTTCATAATTTAACCTCGCTTAATACTCCACTTAGACGATGATACTCAATCGACTGTCGTAAAATTTTTTCTTTGAGTTGTAATTTCGATGAAGTTACATCTCGCCAGATCCTATGAGACTCAAGAAAAGAAGTTGGGGTTATAAGCCCTTGTGAGTAGAGTTTTTCAATTCTTTTATGGGTTTTAAAAAGTTCATCATTTGAAGGGAGCTTCATCAGTGTTGACTTAAGAGCATCAATTCTAAGATTGAGTGAACTTTTCTGAAGATCTTCTCTACGTTTGAGAAGATCAAATTGAGTTTTCGTATTGGCTAAACTTACAGAGGCAATTGCCTTCCCTGCCTTGTTTGTTTGCCAAACCGGTATAGGGAAAGATAGTGAAACCCCATATAATTTTTCAGACCTATACTCCATATTATCATTCATAAACATAGGGCCAATACTGACCCCATCCCATGGAAGAGACTTTTGAAAGTTCAATTCTTCCTTAGCAAGCTTAGTTTCAAGACCTATTCTCTGAAGATTTAGAGATAGATTGCTTGTAATCTCCCTTTTAAGCTCTAATGGATGAGTCTGCCCTTTCATAACTTTGCGAATTTCTTCTTTTCGGTATCCACCATTTAGAAAGAAAAAAAGAAAGATTTCCTCTTCTTCATCTTCTAGTAGACTTATGATATTATTAACTTCAGCTTGCTGAAGTCTAAAATTCAAAAGAGATGCCTCTTGTTCAGGTGTTAGTGCAGGTCGTTTTTTAAGGGCCGCCATCACATTGAGAAAAGATCTTGAAACCTCTCGATTTACTTTCAAGGTTTCATCTAAATAAAATAATCTTTGAATAGCTAAAAGAACTTCTTCTATCACCTGTTCACTACTAAGCTTTAATTCATTTTTCTTAGTTTCGTGAATAAGTTCTCCCTTTTTTCGAAGGGATTTTCTTTTACCAGCTAAATCAAGTTCCTGAGATATAACTATCTCTGTCTATTTGGCACCTCTGGCATGAACTGTAGAAATATTCACAACAGGGTTAGGTCTTTGGCCTAGGGCCAGACCTAAGTCACCAGTGGCCTTAACTTCTAAGTCCTTAAGCTGAACTAGTTGATGATTATTTTTTAAACATTCTAAAACATCATTGATAGAATGTGGGGTCGAACATTCAACTTGGGAATGCCCAGCTATTGAGGCAAAAAGCATCAATAGGGAAAATATTAGTTTCATATAAAACTCAAAATAATTAATGAATAAAGAGATATGAAAGAAAGAGACTAAGCGATGGGTGGACGCAGACCAGGGCTTGAAGATATTCCTTCAAAGTTTTGGTTATGATCGAAAAAAGGAATTGAAAAAGAATAGTTTAAGGAAACATTGAGAGTTGTAGGCTTCTTTATTATTTTAGAAGAACAGGTAAAGGAGCAGTGTCCTGCATCATGATCAGTTGAACTATGCTCTATATCAGTACAATCAATCTCTTTAAGAGTTTCAATCTGACAATTTTCTTCAAACTCAGCCGAGCTGCAGCAATCAGCAAGAACTGAATAAGAAAAGAGAATAGTTAGGATTAATACAAATATTCGCATTTTAAATAATTTAGTTTAGTTTCTGTCTTTAATCAAATGATATATCAAACCTTAGATTTATATATTAATCCCCCGATCACCACACTTAATGCAGAAAACCCGACTAAGAAAATAAAACTCTCTGGGGTTGAAAAAAAAATACCCAGGCCGTAAACCAGCACAGTCGCAAAGGAAGTCATCGCTTGGGAAACCCCATTGATTCTCCCCCTCTCTCCTGCAGGAATTCTAATTTGCCTTAATTCCGTTTCCGCTAGTCCAAAGCCATAAAGGCCAATTCGAGAAAAAAGAATAAAAATCATAAAAAGATACTGATAGGCCTCTTCCATACTAAACGAAAAAATAAAGGCGAGAAAAACCATTAAGCCTTGATAGAGAATAAAGATTTTTCCGGTGAGGATGAGTCCAAATCGCTGATGAATAAGGGGATAAAGGAAAGTAGCGATTAATCCAAATACGGCACCAGATGCCCTGAATAGGCCTATAATGTACTCAGGAATCTCCCACCCACCCTTCAAGAAGGCCGTCAGTAAAACACCATGGGGACTCAGTACAGTGATCCACAGACAAGCATTCGCAATGATCACCCAGTACACATTACTTCTCTGAAATACTCCCCACCCTTTAATGAACTTTGTATAAAGAGACTCTGAAGTAGGTAGAGTGATGGTCTTAGGATCATCAAGCAGAGGGTCATTGCCAATAATGCCAATTAAGATAAGTAGTTCTGGTATAAAAGAAATTAAATTCCAGCCAATAATCAGACCAATGCCTAAGAGCGGATTATGAACTGAACTAAGAGTTAGAAGCAAACCAGCGCAAATTGGAGAAAAAACTTCGGTCATCAAATCAACACGGCGAAGTTTAGAGTTAAAACGAGCAAGATGTTTTTTATCAATAACCGTTGGGACTAAATCATTTGCCACAGCAATATCCATGACGTTTACACCTAAATTAGAAGTAATCCCAAATATTAGAAGAAGCCCATAAAAGCTAAAGAAGCTCATATTAAGACCTAGAGTTTCACCGTAGGTATGAACAAAGAGCAAAAGACCTGTACATAGAACTGAAAAACTTTGAGTTAAAAGAGCACACTTTATGATTGTTAATCTTCTAACCTCATCAATAAACTTTCCAAGATAGGGCATGAGAAACATTGAGGTTAATCTCAACGTGAAAAAGTAGATGAATGCAAGTCGTAAGTTATCTGGGAACAAAGTAATTAATAGTAAGGGGACGGCGAAATCCCACGCCTGATCTCCTGATCTGGTTAGAAAACGACTTATTAAAATCTTAAAAGATATCGACATATGGACCTATTTTTTCACTGATAAATAAATTAACTCGGCAAAAGCATCATCACGTTTTTTCTCTTCATTAATTAAACGTACATTAAGGTCAAAAGAGTTCTTTAGTGCAGAAAGAGCATCCATAGAATTCTTTACCCCCTTATCGTAATCAGCAATTACTGCCTTGTAGTACTTCTTAAAGAGTGAAATTCTTTTTCTTAATTTGGGAATAATTTTATTAGCATGTTCAATTGCCAAGCGACTTGTAGAAAAATCTCTCTCAAATTCTTTTTCTAAATACTGGGCCTTAAGTCTCGCTCCTTGTTCCTGGTAGCTCGCTGCTGAACTTGCAATACTTCCTTTTAATCCATTAAAGAGATCCATTGATAGACGAACACCAATGGCCTGGTCATCACGATCATTTAGTTTTCTGTATTCCCTATCCCTCATGGTAAACATGTAGTAACCGCCATAGACATCAATTCTAGGTTTCCACCAAGACTTCTGTCTCTGTAGCTCAATACCTGCTAGTTCAGATTCCATTTTAAGAGAAGATAATTTCTCGTGACCTGAAAAAAAAGGAACCGCATTGAATACTGAATAGTCAAGGGAACGAACTCTCTCTTTAAAATCGATATCCGTTATATTCAGACCAACGAGTGGGATCAACTGCAAGCGGTTATTTTCTAGATCATGAAGTATCTCATCTTCATTTTCTTCTAATTCGCCGATGTAAACTTCAAAGTCGAGTATATCAGTAGTGGTAACAAGCCCACTCTGGTGCCGTCTTCGCGCTTCAATAAGTAAGAGCCTCGACTCCTTAAGAGCGAGCACAATGGCATCAAGCTTTCCAAAAAGGTACTTCGAATCATTAAGTATCTGGTGAATACGTCTGAGTTCTTCCTTAACAATCACATTTTGATTTAGCTGTGAAATCTCAATTAATTTATCCGTTGTAAGATTTGCAAGACTATCCTTGCCACCATCATATAGGTTAAAAATCAGTTCAAGTTTTCCATAAGGCTCTTCTCTAACCGAATAATTAAAAAGTTTAAATTTCTCATAACCCAACTCAAATTTAAGTTCTGGGAGAAACGATCTTTGGAGATGCCCCCCTTGCACTTCATATGATTTTCTTAATTCTCCAAAACTACGTGCCCTGGAGTTGTTCAAAACTATCTCATCTAAAAGATCTGGGCTCGCAAAAGTTTTGAAGCAAAATAGAAATAGAAGAATATATAATCTATACATGGGGGACTTCCTTATTAATCTAAATTATCAAAAGCGCTAAGGAGGGTGTTCTCCCCTTCTTTAAGAGCAACATCTATACTGTAAGGTTTCTTTTTGGGTGCGGGAGATTTCCCTACGAAATACCCTTCACCCGCCTTTAATTCAAAGGCCGCTTTATCATAAGTGCCTTTCTTAACTCGAGAAATCAAAGTCGCCTTAGCAGTAGGGCCAAACCGCTTAAGATCCACTGGATTCATATTTTGGTCATAAATATAAAGACGGACAGTTCCATCCGTTGTTCTAGTAAGCTCTGATTTATAAATCATTTTGGCCTTGGTTCCGATATTGGCCTCCTTGGCCATGATCACTGAAGTCAGAACTCCGCCTTGGCGAGGTGAGTCCGTAAGCTTTGGTCCATGACCTTCATCATGGGCAAAAGAACTAAGACTAAACAGTAGTGATAGGGTGATTAAAAATTTCATACAATGTCTCCTTGAATTTTGAAGTTCTCATCACGAGATGAGTCTAAGTTTCTATCGAGTGCTTTTTTCCCAAATTTATAAAAAAGGACTGGAGTCACAAAAATATCTAAAAGAGTGGAAGATATGAGTCCTCCAATAATAACGACGGCAACAGGATAAAGAATTTCTTTACCAGGCTCTCCCTTAGCAAGAAGCAGAGGTAGCAGTGCGAGAATTGCCGTTAAGGCAGTCATCAAAACGGGAACAAGTCGTTCTAGAGATCCTCTGATAATCATATCTTTAGAAAAGACTTCCCCTTCTTCTTTTACCAGATGAAAATAATGAGAAATCATCATGATTCCATTACGAGTAGCAATTCCACAGAGAGTAATAAAAGCAATCAAACTTGCCAGAGAGAGTTCTCTTTCCGTTAAGTAAATGGCAATAATACTTCCGATGAGAGCAAGGGGGACGTTAATCATAATCTGAAGAGCGATACTCACTGAATTAAAATGAATATAGAGTACAAAAAAGATACCAAACAAAGAGATGAGACCTAAGAAAGTGATCAGTCGAGTGGATTGTTGTTGGCTTTCAAATTGTCCGCCATACTCGATGAAATAACCCTCTGGAAGTTTTATCTTGCCATCAATTTTTTCTCTCATTTCATTAATAAGACTCGAAAGGTCACGACCTGAAGTATTGGCAGACACGACTATTCTTCGCTGAAGATTTTCTCTATTAACCATATTAGGACCAGAGCCCTGATAGACTTCTGCTACATCTTCTAACTTGATTTTTGAACCATTCGGCATGGTCTTAACAATAATCGAATTAATTGTTTCTTCGTTATTTCTTGAATCATCATCAAGTCTTACAAAAATATCAAAGATCTTTTGTTCTTCAATAAATTGAGAAACCACTTCCCCGTTTAAGGCAGTTTCCAAATTCTCCGATAATTGTCCCGGGCCAATTCCATAAAGAGAAGACTCCTCGCGATCAACAAGAATTTTTAACTGTGGAACCTGCACCAGTGGTTCAAGAGAGAGGTCAACCACTCCCTCTACTGTTTTTAGGATATTCTCAACCTCAACACCAATCCTTCGAATCTCAGTTAAGTCTTGTCCAAATACTTTAATAGCAATCTGGGCCCGCACACCAGAGAGAAGGTGATCAAGTCGGTGACTTATGGGTTGCCCCACATTGACATACACATCCCCTTCCTGCGAGATTTTTTGGCGAATTTCATTAAGAACAACTTGGCGCTCCCTTCCTTCTTCGTGAAAATCCACATCGATCTCGCTCCAATGTACCCCTTCAGCATGCTCATCCATTTCAGCACGCCCCGTACGCCTAATAGTTGATTTAACTTCAGGAACACTCAGCATGGCCTTCTCAATCCTCGTTCCTAATTCATCACTCGCTTTTAGTGAAATTCCCGGATATGAGGCGATTCCAATAGTGGCCGTTCCTTCATTGAAGCTCGGTAAAAAATTCCGGCCCATAAATGGCAACAGAGAAAGAGACCCCACAAGTAATAAGGAGCAACTAACCATAACGGCCTTGGGATGGGTAAGAACCTTTTCTAATATTTGTCGATCCCACTTTTTTAAGACTCGAACAATAAAGCTCTCTTCTGCATGAGAAATAATCTTAGATTTTGGGAGGAGAAAATAACAAAGAACAGGAGTAACCGTTAGTGAAACCAAAAGAGAAGCCGTGAGAGAAATTATATACGAGAGCCCCAGGGGCGAAAAAAGTTTCCCTTCAATTCCACCAAGAGCAAAAAGAGGAATAAAGACAAGCACCACAATAATGGTTGAAAAGACAATGGAGTTCCTAATCTCTGAGGAAGCCTTATAAATAACAACGAGAGGATGGAGAGGGCTATCCTTGGTTTTATTTTCCTTTAATCGCCTAAAGACGTTTTCAACATCCACGATCGCATCATCAACTAATTCTCCGACAGCAATCGCAAGTCCACCGAGGGTCATGGTATTGATCGTTAAACCAAATATCTTAAAAATAATAAACGTCATCACAATGGAGAGGGGAATTGAAACAAGGGTAATAACTGTTGTTCTTACATTCATAAGAAACAAAAATAAAATGATGGCAACCATGATGGCTCCATCGCGCAGGGCCTCTTCGACGTTTCCGACAGAAGACTCAATAAACTTTGCTTGTTTAAATAAATCCCCTCTTAGTGTGACTCCTTTGGGAAGACTTCTCGATAATTCTTTAAGGTGTTCATCAATGACCTTAGTCAGCTCCAAGGTATTAGCGCCTGGTTGCTTTTGGATAGTCAGAAGTACTGAGTGCTTACCATCAATACTTGCCTCTCCTCGCTTGATTTTAGGACCCAGCACAACTTCCGCAACATCTTGAATAAGAACTGGGGACCCTAAGTGCATGCCAATTGCCGAGTTCTTTATATCATCAAGACTCTCAACTCTTCCTAGGGGTCTTATCAAAAACTCTTTCTCACCAATATCAATGAATCCACCCGTTGTGTTCTCACTTATACTTTTAAGAGCATCCTTGAAATCTTCAATGCTCATCCCTCTATTTTGAAGTTTTACAATCGAAACAAGAATTTGATACTGTTTAAGTTCTCCTCCCATAACAACAATCTGACTAATCCCTGGAATACTTAAAAGCCTGGGCCTTATAGTCCAATCAGCTAGAGTTCTCAAATCCATCGGGGTGAATGAATCATCTGGTGAAACGACGCCTACAAATTGAATTTCACCCATAATTGAACTAATGGGACCCATCACAGGGGTTATACCCAGAGGTAGTCTCTCTTTAGCTAATTGCAGTTTTTCCGAGACTAACTGTCTATTTATATAAATGTCTGTCCCCCAATCAAATTCTACATAGATAATTGAGACACCAATTCCTGAAGATGAACGAACACGTTGTACGCCCGGCATCCCATTAAGTGAGGTCTCGATAGGGATAGTGACAAGAGTTTCCACTTCCTCTGGAGCAAGACCATGAGATTCAGTAATGACCGTTACTACCGGTCTATTAAGATCGGGAAAGACGTCCACAGGTAAATTTTTGGTGAGCCAACCACCATAAATTAACAAGGCAATAGAAGTCACCATAACCAATGCACGGTTATTCAGGGAAAACCTAATAATAGCGTTCAGCATTTCAAATACCTTGATAGCTTAAAAAATATAAATTTATGATTAGAACGAGGAAATATTAGGCTATAGGAGGTCTAAAGATGGGAAAAGAGTAGACAGAAATATTCAAAATTTGGTGAAGTGGATTCTCTATAAAAGAGTAAGATTTAAAAGGAAGTACTGAGTTAGTAATAACAACTTCATTGAAGGCCAATAATAAAGAGGACAACTCAAACTTGTGCTCACTATCATGATTTGAATCCTGCTTGTTTTTTGATTTATCATCATCGTGGGAATGCTCATGATGGTGATCAGGACCTTGCTCATGGTGATGACTAATCACATGACTTAAAACAGATACATAGTGAGCGTCATTCGAAATAATGTTCGAATAAAAACTTATTATTAATAAAAAAACGCTCAAGACTCGCATCATATAAATAATTTAACAGCAAAAAGTTAATAAAGAAAAGAAATACATTTTTAACCTGCCTAAACGAAATCAAAGGCGTCACCTATACAAAAATCATTAATTGCTAGAAGTTATACTGTGCGCCGACCCCTGCACTATGCTCGGTAAACATCAGTCCAGCTGACCATGCCCACTGTTTTTGATACATTAGGGTAATTTCAAACTCAGAGGATTGTTTTTGTCTGAAGGTAAATTCAGCATCAGTATAAATATTTTTAGTCCACTGAAAACGTTTCTCAATGTTAAACCTTAATCTTCCTTTGTGATCAATCATGGTCTGGGTTTCAAAAAGCATGGGAAGAATTTGGCCAAAACCGATAACAGCGGCACCTTCTCTATCAACCAAAGTAGCACCAGTTAAGAGGTGGGTGAATCTGCCAAACCATCTTTTATAGAATAAATCCCCTTCTGCTTCCCAATTATGGTTATCTCTCGTTTCTAATCTAAAATCAATTTCATCCCAAGTTTTCATGAGAGAAAATTCAGCTTGAGCATGATTGGTTGCTGCTTCTAGCATCCCTCGATAATAAACATGGTCATGAAGATGCGGATCTTTCTTTTGCAGTTTTTGTATTTCTTTTTTAGGAGTAAAGGATGAGTATTTCACCACTCGCGCCATACCTGTTTTTAAATGATACAAATTGTGGCAATGGAGCATCCATTCACCAGGCTCATTAGAATAAAACTCTATAGTCGTCGTTGTATGAGGTGCTACATCTACTGTATGCTTCATGGGCGAATAATCCCCATGCTTATTAATGACTCGAAAAAAATGTCCATGCAGGTGCATCGGGTGATGCATCATCGTATCGTTTACAAATGTAAAACGGACAACTTCGTTTTCTTTAATCTCGATATTTCGATCTTGATAGATAGCCTTTCCATTGATGTACCATACATACCTCTCCATATCTCCATCCAAAACGAGTTTAACATCATGTCTCGGTATGGTGGCCGGAAACGATGTTTTTTCCTCAGACTGAGCATCACTGACGGAGAAAGATGAGTATGAAGTTACAGGGCCCTCACTTGACTTCATCTTTAGGTGATTCATTTTAGAGTGATTCATCATAGAGTGATCCATCTTAGAGTGATTCATCTTAGAATGATCCATCTTAGAATGATTCATCTTAGAATGATCCATCTTAGAATGATTCATCTTAGAATGATCCATCTTAGAATGATCCATCTTAGAATGATCCATCTTAGAATGATCCATTGATCCGTGATCCATCGTCGCATACATATCAGGGAATGGTCTTACTGGTGCAAATACTTTTTCACCCATCCCGATCCACGTTGAAGTTGAACCAGTTCCGTCTTGGGCGGTTGCCTTAAGCTCGAAATTTTTATGTTCAGGAACTTCAAAAAGTATGTCATATGTTTCGGCCATACCTATGAGAAAATCATCTGCTAACGCGGGCTTGATATCCACTCCATCCATTGAAATAATTTTCATTGGAAGGTTACCTAGGGAAACATAGAAATAAGTTGAAGCAGCGGCATTAATAACTCTAATTCGGATTTTTTCCCCTGGATGGGCAACGAGTCCTTGTGAGTCTCGTTTACCATTGATCAAAAAGGCATCATAACCAACATCTGAAAAATCCATTCCCCCCATACGTGTCCATTCATTGTAGAGAAAGTTTTTTAAAGACTTTGCTTTGATAGCTCCCCACCATGAACGCATCGTATCTTTCTTGTAGAGGTAGTAGTCACCATCTTTGCGAAGATTCTTCAAAATCTCAGATGGATTCTCATCCGTCCAGTCACTCACCACAACAACAAGATCTTTGTCATACTTAATTTTCTGCTCTTTTGGATGAATAACGATAGCTCCGTAAAGGCCTTTCTGCTCTTGAATATTGGTGTGAGAGTGATACCAGTAAGTTCCGTGTTGTCTGACCCTAAATTTGAAGGTGAAACTCTCTCCTGGATGGATGGGGGGTGTATTAACATAAGGAACTCCATCCATGTATGGATCGAGTAGAATACCATGCCAGTGGATAGAAAGTTCATCATCTGGAATTTGATTTCTAACGACTATCTCTGCATCATCCCCTTCAGTGAATTCAAGAATGGGAGCAGGTATGCCTCCATTTATCATCAAAGCAAAATCAACTTCAGCTTTACCACTAAGATTTATTTTTCCCTTCGTCGCCGTCAGTTCATATCGAACAGTTTTGGCCCCTAGTGAGAAAGTAAACAACATGGATAAAATCAACAGAGCAGTACTTTTCATATAACCTTCCAATTTATTTACATTAACGGATCAAAAGGACTATTTGTGACAATCAAGTCCTTCTAAAATAGGACAATCAGGCCTGTCATCACCATGACAATTCTCAACCAGTTCACTAATGGTGCCCAGCATAGCCTGAATTTCTTTGAGCTTTTTTTCTAGCTCTCTTTGATGTTTAAGAGCAATACTTCTAACTTGGGAGCTAGAGCGGTTTTTATTACGCCATAAACTAACAAGCTGCTTTATATCTTTCATGGAAAAACCAAGCTCTCTTGATCTCTTCACAAACTGGAGTATATGAACATCTTTATCTGAATATTGTCGATAACCAGATAGGTTTCTTCCCGCCTTAGGAATGATGCCCTGTTCCTCATATCTCCTGATCATTTTGCTATTAACTCCACTTAATGCAGCGACTTCCCCAATATTCATCTAAAAACCCCTCATTTGATTTAGCATCACGAACTTATCTTAAAGCTTCCCTTTAAGGCAAGGTCAAAATAAATTAAAAAAAAATTGACCTTACCCCTATGGGAAGATGGATTATTGGCTCACACTAAATAAATAGGAGCATTTATGTATAAGTTTAAAATAGAAGGCTTGAGTTGTATGGGTTGTTTTCACAAAATTGAGGATTCATTAAAAAAATTTGATTCGCAAATAGTTGCAAGTCCCGATGTGCAAAATAAAACTTTGAGCATAGAAACAACGCATTCAGTAGAGCATATTACAAGAATCATAGCAACTGCAGGCTATGTTGCCAAAGACATTACTAAGGGCTGATTTTTTGAAGGTTTCTCATTAAAGAGAAACCTTCTTATTCCCCTCATGTCACAAAAGTAAGTTTTCAAACGTTTTAATCTCTATCAAGGAGAAAAAATGAAGAAAATATTAAGTTTTACAGTAATAACACTTTCTCTATCCATATTCGGACTACTCTATTTCACACAACAATCTTCCAAAAATGAAACTTCGGGTGAAGTCGTCGTTTATCAATCAAAAACCTGTGGTTGCTGTAAGAAATGGGTAAGCCATCTCGAAAAAAATGGCTTTAAGGTAACTTCACAATATTTAGATGATGTCACAGACGTAAAGCTCAAAATGAATGTTCCTATGAAGCTCGCATCATGCCATACGGCAACGATCAATGGCTACGTCGTTGAAGGACATGTCCCCGCTTCTGCCATAAAAAAACTCCTTTCAGAGAAACCATTGATTAAAGGGATCGCTGTTCCAGGTATGCCTATGGGTTCCCCTGGTATGGAGGGTCGCTATAAGGAATCCTATAATGTTATGGCATTTGACAATAATGGATCTGACAAAATATTTTTAACTTTTTAAATACGAGTGGTTTCATCTTCATCGATTAGAAGTGTCATTACCAAGGTTAGATAATGTTGCAAGTATTAAAAGAAAATAGATTTCTTCAAAAGATATTAAGCTGGGCGGGTCTTTTTGGCTCCTTCGGAACTCTACTTTGTTGTGCTCTTCCTTCCACACTAGTACTTCTCGGGTTTGGCGCGACTATGGCTTCATTCCTTGGAAACTTCCCTCAATTAATCTGGCTTTCAGAAAACAAAGAATATGTTTTTGGGTTTAGCTTTTTGATGCTGGGGATATCTTATGCCGGCCAAAAGTTCTCTCAAACTCAGGTTTGTCCAATTGATAAAAAAGACGATTGTGAGAGTGCTAAAGGTTGGTCAAAGCCAATTTTTTGGATTTCTTTTGGTCTTAACTTAATTGGAGCGTTCTATGCATTTATTATGCCTAGAATGCTAAGTTAAAAAATGAGAGCAGTCTTTCTCCTTACTTTACTCCTTCCACAGATTTCATACGGTCATGGAGGAATTGATCATTCAAAAGATGATGGTAAAGTCCATAAGTACAATGATACTTTCCAGAACGTCTATAAAAGCATAGGAGAAGAATATAAGTCTGAAGTAGAAATTATCTTTCAGGCAAAATGCTTTGACTGTCATTCAGAGAAAACAAATTATCCTTGGTACTACGCAGTTCCAGGGGTAAATCTTATTATTGATTCCCATATAAAAGAGGCCAAAAGTCACATTAATATGACCGGAGGATTCCCTTTCCAGAGCCATATGCCTCCTCGAGAAGACTTGATAGAGCTAAAAAAAACAATAATCAAAGAGTCTATGCCTCCCTGGTATTACACGCTTTTCCATAATGACTCTAAAATAACATCCAAAGAAAAAGAAATTATTTTGAATTGGATTGATACCTCATTGAAAAAATTAGGAGAATAAAAATGAAACTACTACTCTTAGGAATTCTTTCTATTGCACTCCCTGCCTCTGCACAACATAATCATGAAGATCACCATCATCATCATGAAAGCGATGCTAAAACCGAGGTCAAAAGACAGCCCCTTTCCAGTAAAGACAAATCTATCCTCTCTGAAATTCTGGCGAAGAATGATTTACTTTTTAATTCTTTTCTTAAAGAAGATAAGGATCTCACAGAGAAATATGCAAAGGAACTTTCGGTATTAGTAACAACTGCCGATAGTTTAATTATAAAAGAGGTAAAAGCGGAAGTTTCTAATTTAAGTAAAATTAAATCTTCAATTAAAAATGAAACAAATCTAGAATCTTATGAACTCTTTTTAAAACCACTTATTTCTCTGGTTCAGAAGTTCGATGTAGGAGCGAAGTATAATGTCTTCACTTGCCCCATGGTTAAAAAGTCATGGCTCCAAGATGTTAGAGTAAATAAAGAAGTCAAAAATGTCTTTGCCTCATACATGCTTGAATGCGGAAACCAAGACACCCATTTTTAATTCTCGTATAAAGAACTTCACTTATTTGGGATCTTTCATTAAAATTAATCATGGCAATGGAGTCTGCCTTATAACCGCCTAATGCTGATGACTCCTACTTAAGAATCTCTCAAAGTAGGAGTTTCATGGACATATTACTCATCGGCTTAGCTGGATCTCTAGGCGCTATTTCAAGATATCTCATATATCTTTGGGAGAAATCTCTTCCGACACACAATTTCCCACTCGGAACTTTATTTATAAACCTGATTGGATGTTTCCTGGCTGGAATAGTTTTAGGTCTGGCCGAAAAGACCTTACCTTCACAAAGACATACTCTAACTTTAATTTCCATAGGATTCATTGGCTCTTTCACAACTTTCTCGACCTTTGGGATGGAGACTTTGCATCTCATTCAATCCAACCAGATTATTCAAGCAGTCTTCAATATTTTATTGAACATAACTTTGGGAATTGGTTGTATCTGGATAGCAAAAACAATTATTGCTTAAATTTTCAGTAAGTAACTACTACTGTACCAAGCGCCACGATGCAAAGCTGACCTCCCTAATAAAGGAAGGTCAGTGAAAAAAATATAAATATTTATCTAACTATATCTTTGCTTTATTTAATCTTAGTGAATTAATAATTACTGAAACCGAACTTAAGCTCATAGCAAGACTTGCAAACATAGGACTTAGTAATAGGCCAAATGAAGGATAAAGGATACCAGCTGCTAGAGGTATACCTAAGATATTGTAAATGAAAGCAAAGAAGAGATTTTGCTTAATATTTCTCATCGTGGCCTGACTCAATCTATGGGCCCTTACAATTCCCATAATGTCGCCTTTAACTAAAGTGACGCCTGCACTTTCCATGGCCACATCAGTGCCTGTTCCCATTGCCACTCCCACTTCCGCTTGTGCCAAAGCTGGAGCATCATTGATTCCATCTCCTGCCATAGCAACTTTAAGACCTTGTGATTGTAAGTTTCGAACAATCTCTCCTTTCATTTCAGGTAAAACTTCGGCCCTTACCTCATCTATACCAAGCTTTTTTGCAACTGCATTGGCCGTACTCTGATTATCTCCTGTAACCATAATCGAATTTTCCAATCTTTTTACACCACTAAAGAACTGGGCAAGGGCACAGGACTGGGCCTTTCCATTTCACAGAAGCTTCTCAAAAAAAATAATGGGAACCTTTATCTGGCCCCGGATAAAGACCAAACTAAATTTGTCATTGAACTCCCTTTGGTCTGAGAAAATTTGTATAGGCTTAAATTTATAAAACACTACGTTGCTTCATAATTTAGAACTGAGTCATGAGGAATCTCTATAAATCCTCCTGAGGTTTTATGAATTTGAATGAAGCATATTTTCTGGGTGTCGCAATACTTCTTATTTTATGTGTTCTTGCCAGTAAGGCTTCAGGTCGCCTGGGAATCCCTACCCTAGTTGTTTTCCTGGCCATTGGAATGCTCGCTGGAAGTGAAGGACTGGGAAAAATTGAATTTAATGACACCCGAAATACACAATCCTTGGGGATCATTGCTCTCGCCTACATTCTTTTCTCAGGAGGATTGGATACAAAGTGGAGTTCTATCCGTCCAATAATAAAAGAAGGTATTGTCCTTTCTACATTGGGAGTCCTTTTCACTTGTCTCCTGTTAGGTATTTTTGGTTATTACATACTTGATTTCTCACTTTTAGAAAGCTTTCTTCTAGGCGCCATTGTCTCCTCTACTGATGCTGGTGCAGTTTTCACAGTACTGCGCTCAAAGAATGTACATCTTAAAGGTAACTTAAAACCTCTGCTCGAGTTAGAAAGCGGATCCAATGATCCTATGGCCGTTTTTTTGACGACGGGCTTTCTTCAAATGATGGTAAACCCCGCCTTTGGTCTTGAAGAAATGATACCGCTCTTATTTCAACAAATGATCACGGGTGCCTTCGTCGGTTTTTCGATGGGGAAAATTATCGTTTGGTTAATGGGTAAAGTGAAACTTCAGATTGAAGGACTCTATATTGTTCTCTCCATTGCCTTAGTTATCTTTGTTTATTCTTTAACTCAGGCCCTTTACGGCAATGGATTTCTGGCGGTCTATATCGCGGGAGTGGTATTGGGCAGTCACAATTTCGTCTTCAAAAAATCTCTCACAGTCCTCCATGATGGACTATCCTGGCTTATGCAAAGTGCGATGTTTCTCACTCTGGGTTTACTGGTATATCCAAGTCAGATCGCTGAAGTCTCTCAGACGGGAATTCTCTTTGCGGGATTTATGATCTTATTTGCCCGACCTTTGAGTGTCTTTTTATGCCTGACTTTATCGAAACTCAGTTTTAAAGAAAAAGTTCCTTTAGAAAAT
>CAYWMU010000039.1:0-17752 GCA_964459395.1 uncultured Bacteriovorax sp. | reverse complement strand
GTTAAAGCAGAGCATTTCTTACCCGCCCTTTCTGAAGCGATTAATGTTGCAAAAACAAAATTAGAAGAGTGGAAGAAAAATACTAATACAGACTTTCACCATGTCGTGACTGAGAAAAACTTCATCACAGAACAAGTCGATTATATTGCCTCCATCTTTTATAATCTCCACTCTGCAGAGTGTGATGAGGAATTAGAAAAGATTTCTCCTGAAATGATGGAGACTCTTACTCGCTTCTCCAACGACATCTCACTTGATCCGGTTATCTTCCATAAGGTGAAGTCTTGTTATGAGTCTCGCTTAGATCAAAAACTTGATTCAGAAGAAATGATGATTATTGAACAAACCTATAAAGGATTTGTTCGTAATGGTGCTTTACTTGCTGATAGCGAAAAGAATGAGATGAGAGAAATAGATGAAAAGCTTGCTAAATCAAGTCTTGCTTTCTCTCAAAATGCACTTAAAGCTACAAACCAATTCACTCTTGATATTACTAATGAAAAAGACCTTGCTGGTCTTCCTGAAGCTGTTATTGAAGCAGCTGCAGAGCTTGCTGAGAAGAATGGTAAGAAAGGTTGGAGCTTTGGATTACAAATGCCTTCTTATCTTCCTTTCATGACTTATGCTAAAAATAGAGAGCTAAGAAAGAAACTTTATCTTCTTAATGCTCAAAAAACTTTTGGTAACGAGTTTGATAACCAAAATCATATTAAAGAAATCCTTCAACTTCGTTCAAGAAGGGCAAAGCTCTTAGGGTTTAACACCCATGCTGATTATGTTCTTGAAGAAAGAATGGCCATGTCTCCAAAGAAAGTGATGGATTTTCTTGATGAGCTTCTGACAAAGGCAAAACCATTCGCAGAAAAAGATATCACTAAACTAAAAAAACTTGCATCTGAGTTAGATGGCATTAATGATTTTGCAGCTTATGATTCTGCTTATTACTCTGAGATCTTAAAAAAGAGAGAGCTTGAAATCGATGATGAGATTCTTCGTCCGTACTTTAAATTAGAGAACGTGATTGATGGAGTTTTTAAAGTAGCAAGCAATCTCTATGGTCTAAACTTCAAAGAAGTGTCTAATATTCCAAAGTATCATGAAGATGTTCGTACCTATGAAGTTTACGATGAAGCTAATAACTTCACAGGTGTCTTCTATGCAGATTTTTTCCCAAGAACAACTAAGCGCCAAGGTGCCTGGATGTCACCTCTAAAAGAGCAGGGGACATACTCAAGCGGAAAAGTTGAAAGACCGCATATCATGATTGTATGTAATTTCACGAAGCCTACAAAGACGAAACCTTCTCTTTTAACTCTTGATGAAGTGTTAACCCTCTATCATGAGTTTGGACACGCTCTTCATGGCCTACTTTCAAAATGTAAGTACCGTGATCTCGCTGGAACCAATGTCTTTTGGGACTTCGTGGAACTTCCTTCTCAGATCATGGAGAACTGGGTTCTTGAAAAGGAGTGCCTAGATTTATTTGCTGTTCATTATGAAACAGGCGAAAAAATTCCTCAGAACCTTGTGACAAAAATTAAACAAAGTGCAAGCTTCCTTGAGGGGATGGCCACTTTAAGACAGTTGTCATTTGCTTTCCTTGATATGGCCTACCACATGGCCAATGCTGAAGATGTTAAAGACATTAAAGCTTTTGAAGATGAGGCCATTAAAGAGACCACTCTTCTTCCATCATTCCCTGGCACTAGCATCTCTACTTCATTCTCTCATATCTTTGCTGGAGGATATTCGGCTGGATATTATTCTTATAAATGGGCGGAAGTGCTAGATGCGGATGCTTTTGAATACTTCAAGAACTCAGGAATTTTCGACAAAGAGGTTGCTCGTAAGTTCAAGGAAAATATCCTTGAGAAGGGAGGAACTGAGCACCCAATGGAACTCTATAAGAAATTCAGAGGTCAAGAACCCGATGTTGGAGCTCTTTTAAGAAGGGCAGGACTTCAATAACTCCAAGTAGTTTTTAACCTTAAGGCTATATTAACTTTACTAAAACTCAGTGTTGGTTCACTCTATACCCAACACTGAGTTTTATTTATGCCTAAGTCACATCAATATTTTATCGTTCAGTCCTCATTAGTTCAGAACAAAGAATTGTTTGATGGAGAAAATCGCTTTAGAAGCTTAGAGACAATTTGTCAGAAAGTATCAGAAGCTCTCAAAGTGGGAAGAGTTGGTGTCTGGCTCTTTTCAAATGATCAAACAGGACTCATCGAAGAAATCACTGTTATCAGCGGCAGTGAGCCTACTCAGGGAAAAATTTTTTTTGCAGAGAAATTAAGAACCTATTTGAACCTCATGAAGGGATCAAGGATAGTTCATTTCAAAACTCGATCAGAAATAGTCGAAGTGCTCGGAGATTACCAAGAAGAAGTCATATGCATGATGGATATTCCCATTTACTCAGATGGTATAATGGTGGGAGTTGTTTGTGTTGAATCGAACAAGATAGAAAACTGGGATAAGCATGATGAGGTTTTTGTGGCCACTTGTGCAGACCTTGTTGGACGAGTGCTCGAAGCTGAAAAAAGACAAATCTACAGTAAAGAACTTAACCAGCGAATTATTTTTCTTGAACATAATTTGAAAAAAAGAATCGCCGAACTCCATGATGCCAATACCGACCTGGAGTTTGCTCTAGATTCAGCTCAAGCTGGAAAATGGACTCTTGATTTTAGAACAGGGGAACTTGTTCTAGATCAGAATTGGTTTGCTAAGGCCGGTATTATCGGTGACAGCCTTCCAAAAAATATGGATGAGTTTGTAGAAATCGTGCACCCAGAGGATCGACATAGAGTTAAAGAAGAAGTTGAAATCGCTTCTCAAGGTAATACAGAATATTACGAAACAAGATATCGTCTCTTAACTAAATCTGGAATTCAATGGTGTATGGAAAGAGGCCGAATCACTCGAGATAGAGATGGTAAGGCCAGAAAAATGGCAGGAATGAACTTTGATATTACAGCTCTTGTCCATTGGGAGCGCGACCTTTCAATTTCTGAGTCGCAATTAAAGTCTATGATTCAATCTATTCCTTCCCCCATGGCCATGCTTGATCGCAATTTCAAAATGATCGCTTATAGTAACCGTTGGGTAGAAGAGTGGAGTGATTATGTGGATCCTCACACTTTTGAGCCCAATAAAAGCTTTGCTTCAAAAGACTGGTTAAAACTATCTGAACGAGCTTTAAAGGGAGAGACTCTCCAAAGTGATGGAGAGTGTATTGAATATCCCGACCACTCAATCTGGATAAGATGGTTAATCAAACCTTGGAGAGATACAGAAGGTTTGATCAAGGGGGTAGTATTAATGATTGAGAATATCACTGCAAAGAAAGAAGCTGAAATGCAACTTTCTCATGCTTCTAAACTGTCAGCTTTAGGCGAGATGGCCGGTGGTATTGCTCATGAGATTAATAATCCTCTTAGTATTATTAAAGGCTATTTAGATCTCATTAAACGTCATCACCAACGTGGCAACCTAGATCGAGAAATACTAGATGTTTATCTTGGGAAGATGGATGTTACTGTCGGAAGAATTTCAAGAATTGTAAATGGTATGAAGCGGTTCTCACGTGAGTCCTCTATGGATGAAAAAAGTATTCATGATGTTGTAAGAATTATTGAAGATACTTTTGATATTTGCCAGGAAAGAATTATCAATAATGGGATTCTTCTTGAACTCAATGATGAAAGTGAATCTCATCATATTTACTGTCGACCAGTAGAAATATCTCAGGTCATTCTAAACTTAATTAATAACTCTTTTTTCGCTGTTGCAGATGAAATTCATCCTTGGATCAAGGTTAATGTTTTGGAAAGAGGAGAGAGCGTTATTATTGAAGTGATAGATTCAGGGCACGGAATTAGTCACAATGTTCAACAAAAAATTTTCCAGCCTTTCTTCACAACAAAAGAAGTGGGAGAGGGAACTGGACTAGGTCTTTCAATTTCTCGAGGGATTATTGAAGAACACGGTGGTAAGATTTATTATGACAACACAAAGGCAAACACTACGTTTGTTATTGAACTTCCGCTAGTAAACATGGAAGATACTCAAAACTTGCTGCGAAATTCCAATCACCTAAATTCTTAATTTCCTCTATAAACTCTTCCTCATCATCTAAGAAAGTAAAAAAGTTAATTTGAGTATAGTTTTCTAGTTCACGTATGGAGAGAGTATAAAGAGACAAATTACGATGGGGAACACTAGTCGGGACGAGAAAAGCAATTCCTTTATATCCATAAGTATCTTTTCGTAAAATAACTTTAAAATATTCTGTTGGGACACTAACTCTATTGTTTTGTCCGATAGTAGGAAGTTTTTCATGAAGCACAGGTCCAGTGATGATCCATAATTTTTTATAAGTAACGGCCCAAGCACGAACAAGCTGTTCGAGATGATTCCATTGGACTTGATTGAAGCGAGATGGTTGAGGAGTCATGTTAGACATGTAGAAAGTATCACTCATGGCCTCTCTAGACATTTTCATGTCACCCGCAGGTACTAAGTGACCTCGATCAAATCCACTTCCTTTGTAATCCGCAGGGGTAGCAGAGCCAGTAGAAACATATGGGTCAAAACGGAAATTGTTTCTTCTTGAGGCGCAGTTTCTTAAATCTTCCCTTGCTAGAGAATATTCAACCCAATTAGCAACCTCATGATCTTCATTATAGTTAATGATGTATTTTGATTTTTTGACTAATTCTCCTCTTGCAGCGGAAGACGCATAGGGAGTGCTGAGGCTCCAAGAAGAAGTAGAAATAATAAACAACAAGAGAGCTAACATGCCTATCCTTAGCAAGTTGAGATCATTGGTTAAGTTTATTGTAAGTAAGATAAAAGAGTCTTGCTACGGAATAGGGCCGTAGCAAGATGGTCGGGTATTACGGACGGTTTTTAATATAGTGATTGGGAGCAAAGTCCTTGGACTTCAATCCATTTCTTTTGGCCAAGAAGTTTTTTAGGACAATGGCATCAAGTGCATCTTTGTATTCATACTCTACAGCAATATACTTATCGCCGCCTTTGGCTATAAATTCTGGCAAGGCCATTGAATAGGTTTTATCTAAATCAAGTTCTTTGCCGTTGATCTTAATATTTTTTAGAGTCTTAGTTTCAAGATCTGCTTGCGCTGTAACTCCGCTTATATGAGGAAAACTTCCAGAGCCTGGAAGAAGATTAAATATTGCATGTTCCAAGTACTCTTTAAGTTTGGCCCCACTAAGTTTAGAAAGAACAATCTGGCCTTTGAAAGGTAGGATTGTCAGGATCGTTTCAAATTTAATTTTTCCAGGTGAAAGAGTATCTCTCATTCCTCCCGCGTTCATGACACCAATATCTGCTCCAAGTTCACTCTTAAAAGCCGTTGCAACCAAGTTTCCAAGATTCGTCTCTTGATAGCGCACAACTTCTCTCCGGCCAATAAATTCAACCTCGGCATTTCCTAAGTTTGCTGAGTCTTGGTTAAGGCCTTTATTCATTTCTTGAATGAGAGAGTTTCCTCTGTCTTGGAATGTTTGTAGAAAAGCTTTAATTCTTCGATCCTCTGGAATTTTTCTAGCAGAAGACTTTAAGTTAACAGGAATGAGTTCATAGCTTTTGAGACTAATTTTTCCATTAAGGAACTCAAGATCAACACGTCCAACATATTTACCCCATTCATAGGCCTGAACAATGATGGTGTCGTTTTGAATATCTGGTTTGAAAAGAGGCTTTTGAGTATGGCCTCCAACAATAAGATCAATGCCTGAAACTTGTCTTGCTAATGTCACGTCTCCTGGAGCATTGGCACCGTGTTGGGCATCAACATAATGGCCAGTATGAGTAAGAGCAATGAGGAGATCTGTTTCCTTTCTAAGTTTAGGGACTATTTTTTTAGCTTCTTCTACTGATGGAGTAAATTTTAGGGAAGCAGTGTTAACAGCATTGGTCTTTAGAGGAGTATCTTCTGTGGTTAAACCGAAAACAGTGATTTTGAGATCATCAAAGGTCCACGTATGATGAGAATCAAAAACTCTTTTATCACTGTCTTTATAGTAAATGTTTGCAGATAAAAAAGGAAAGTTACTCCAACGTTGTTGTTGGAAAAGTTTGTCTAGAGGATTATCAAACTCGTGATTGCCGACGGCCATGGCGTCATAGCCTAAAAGCGACATTCCTTTAAAATCTGGTTCTGCATACTGGAGATCAGAGTGAGGAACACCAGTATTAATATCTCCAGCGGAGAGTAATAAAGAGTATCCACCTTCTTTTTTTATTTCTTCACGAAGTTCTTTAATCAGCGTTGCTCGAGCTGCCATGCCATACTCACCATCTTGATTGTGCCAAAAACGGCCATGATGATCATTGGTATGGAGAATAGTGATCTTATAAGTTTTACCCTTTGTGTAAGACCAAGAGTTAAAACTAAGTAGAAATAATGGAATAAGGGTAAAAGCTCTTATGGGCATGATATCTCCAAATTTATATTTATTCATTCACTACCATAACATTTTAATCATTTGAACTGATCTCTGTTATTTAAAATGATTGTAGATTTATTAGTGGTTTGATATATCAAACCTTATGATGACATTAGATTTAGCCCCTTTAAACAAAAAACTCCTAGTTAAAGAATTAACCACTTCTCTTGAGAGTATTGGTCACTTGGAATCGAGATTAATGCATTTAGGATTTATCACGAATGAGCCTATTCTACTCATACAAAAAGCTCCATATTTCCAAGTTCCTATTCTCGTTGAAGTAAAAGGAAGAAGAATTGCTCTTTCCTTGGAAGAAGCAAGACTTATCGAAGTTGAGGAAGCGTTATGAGTCTTAAAGTTGCCTTAGTGGGAATGCCCAATGTTGGAAAAACGGCCCTCTTCAATAAACTCACCGGTAGCTTTCAACGTGTAGCTAACTTTTCAGGTGTTACAGTTGAGAAAAAAATAGCTTCTATGAGTTACCAAGGTAAATCTTTTGGGGAAGTTGTGGATTTGCCGGGAATTTATTCTCTTGATGCTACTACGCTTGATGAAAAAGTAACCAAGGACTTTCTTCTAAAAAAACAAAAAGAGGAGTCGGCCAATCTTTTCGTTCTCGTATTAGATGCTACTAACCTTGATCGTTCTTTATTCTTAGCGGTTCAATTAAAAAAACTTGGTTATCCACTTTTGATTGCTTTAAATCTTATAGATGAAGCAAGAAAAAGAGGCCTTGAAATAGATCTTGAAAAATTATCAAGTAGATTAGGTGCTCGTATCATCCCGACCAGTGCTGCTACAGGAGAGGGAGTAGATGAATTGAAGAGATATCTTTTCAACTCATCTGATGATGGTTCTGTTGAAATAGAAATCTCATCTGGTCACCAAAAAATGTTTCGCTCAAGAGAATATGTAAATGAAGTATTTAGTGAAGTAGATGCAATTCTTAAAGAAGTAACAATTTCTCCTCTTAAACCAGATACTCTTACCCATAGAGTTGATAAAATTCTTCTTCATCCGGTTTGGGGAGTAACGAGCCTTGTTGCGATTCTTATTCTAACATTTCAGCTTATCTTCGCTTGGGCAGCACCTCTGCAAGATGGGGTTGAAGAATTTTTTGGTTGGTTAGGAGAGGGGATTGCCCCTCTTATTGGACACGATATTCTTAGGAGCTTAATTGTTGATGGTATGATCAGCGGAGTCGGTGGAGTTCTTGTCTTCTTGCCGCAAATTATGCTTCTTTTTTTAATGATTCAGTTTCTTGAAGACATTGGTTATCTCGGACGAGCTGCTTTTCTACTTGATGGTCTAATGAAAAAATTGGGTCTTCCTGGAAAGTCCGTTATCCCTCTTCTCTCATCCCATGCCTGTGCTATTCCTGGTATTATGGCCACGAGGGTGATTGATAATCCTAAAGAACGATTAATCACTATGTTGGTTATTCCGCTCACGACGTGTTCTGCAAGACTTCCTGTTTTTGCAGTGCTTATTGGAGCCATTGTTCCAAGTATCACTTACTTTGGACTTAACCTTCAAGGACTTGTGCTTTTTGCTCTCTATGGTATTGGTTTCTTCTCTGCTTTGATTGCCGCCTTTGTTTTCAAAAAATACATTCCTCAAGAATCTCCTTCTATGTTGTTGATGGAACTTCCTCCTTACCGCATTCCTAAAGTTAAAAACTTGATTATGGTGATGCTTAATAAAGGGAAGGTTTTCTTAAAGAAAGCAGGGGGGATTATTCTTATCATCAGTATGGTGGTCTGGGCCCTTATTTCATTCCCGCAGCATAATGGGGAATCAGTTATTGAAGAATCTTATGCCGCGATGATTGGTCGAAGTTTTGAGCCTCTTTTTAAACCATTAGGTTTTGACTGGAGAATCACAACGGCACTTATTCCTGCTATTGGCGCGAGAGAAGTTGTTGTGAGTGCTTTATCAATGGTGTTTGCTGTTGATGAAGAAATGCAAAACTTTGAAGAGAGTATGTCTTCAGTTCTTTTAACGGAGTTTGGTCTTGGAACACTGATGGCCTTAATGGTTTGGTTTATTTTCGCCCCTCAGTGTATTTCGACATTTGCTATTCTTAAAAGAGAAACCCAAAGCTATAAATGGCCTTGGGTGATGGTGGGATATACATTTGCTATGGCCTATGTTTTTTCTTTTCTAGCAAAAATCGTTACCGAAGTTTGGTTTTAACAATATTCCAATTCTTGATTTGCCAGGAAGTTGTAATAACTGCAACTTCCTGGTTATCACTGTCGTAAATGATTGTTTCAAGAGTCTGATTACTCACTCCATGTTCATTTAAATCTTTTTGAATTTGTTCCTTATCAAAATGTTGAGTGCATTTTCCAACAAGGTTTTTCTTTGCTTGATAGGAGTACTTAGCATTGAGCTCAGACATAATGAGACGGTACTCACTAATTTTAAAATGCTTTAAAATAGACAAACCTGCACAGAATTCTCCAAGAGTCGCCAGAGCACAGGCATGAACACCTCCTAGATGATTTTGATTTAACTTTCTATTAGGTAAATCAATTTGAACAATTTCTTCATTGATCTTTGAAATCTTAAATCCATGAGGAGCATTGAAAGGAATGCCGATCATGAGAAGTTTATTTAAGGCGACAAGATTTAGTTCGCTTGGATTTTGTAATAAGTAGTCGATGGCCTTGAAAGCGAGTTTCATAGAGATTCCATTGTTTTTAGAAGATTGGTTTTTGCAACTTGGTATTCATCTTTAAGAGTAGAAATAATTTCAGCTACGGAACGGATGTCATGGGTGAATTCAATAGAGCTTCCTGCACACCACACACTTTTATAGTTTGCACTGAAAGCCGCCTTCTCAAGAAGCTTCATTCCACGGTAGTAAGTAAGCATCTTCGCGTATTTCTTTACTTTTTTGTTCTGATTTAAAAAACGCTCAACTGGATTTTGTTCAGTTCCAATTTTTTGTAGATAAGGAGAATTGATCACTGTACAGCGGCTGCCAGAGAGTTTTGTAGTTACGACAATATCCTGAGCTCCGTACTGGATACATGCTTTTTTATAGTCTTCGTTGATACTAGCTTCCTTACAAGCAATGAAAGGAGAGCCAATAGAGAGGCCATCCGCTCCTAGAGCGAGCATGGAGAGTACGCCTTCACCTGTTCCTACTCCACCTGCAGAAATGACAGGAATTTGACAGGTCTTTTTTAGAAGGGGGACAAGAACGGTCGCTGGAATATTACCAAGGTGTCCACCAGCACCAGAATTCACTGCAATGACCGCATCAGCTCCAAGTCCTTCTACTTTCTTAGCGTATTCTTGTTCAATAACATCACAAAAAACTTTAATACCCTTTTTCTTCGATTCTCTGATGACTTCCTCTGGAGAGCCAAGAGAAGTGATGAAAAAGTCCACGCCATTATCTAGGCAAGTGTAGAGTTGCTTCTTAGCATGAACATTGGATTTATTAACTATGAGATTCACTCCGATGGGACCACTAGTTCTTGATTTCATTTCTTTTAAGGCCTGATCCAGCTCTTCAGTCGTTCTGAAATTAAGAGCTGGAATGCAACCAGCAATTCCTGAATTAGAGGCAGCAACAAGCATCTCTTTATTCGTCACCAGAAACATCGGTGCCATGATAATAGGAAAATCGATATTAAGTAGTTGGCAGAGAGCTGGTTTCATAAACATCCTTTTCAAGATTTGAGACAATGTTTGATAAGTTTTACTTCCCAATTAAGTTGAATCTATGGGTTAATATTATCAGGCATTTTGAACAAGGATGATAAAAAATGAAAAGAATAGCTTTTGCCTGTATGGCCACTCTTGCTGTTATTGGCAATGCTAACGCTAAAGACTTCTGGGTAACTGTTGATAACGATGTTTTAACTAAAATTAGACCAAACCTAGCACCTCAGTATAAATCTCTACATTCTGCTCAAGGAGCAACAATTATGAAGTTAACTGCTCAGGAAATTGAGCAGCTCTCAGATATTATCCACAACGATTTACACCGTTGTGGCGGCTTCATGGCCCATGATTCTTATGAAGATGCTTTCAATACCATTTCTTATCAAGGAGAAATGTATTTTGCGAAGTCTGCTGTTTTTTCTAATTACCAGATCACTCAGAGATCTGCTGTAAATAGTATGCTTCCTCAGTTAGAGGAAATTAAAATCAGAAATACTATCATTGAACTTTCCAATTTTAAAACTCGTCATCATAAATCGAAGACAGGACAAGAGTCTTCTCTATATATTCGCGATGAATGGGCCAAGCTTGCGAGTCATCGTTCTGATGTGACAGTAGAGTTTTTTGAGCATAAATCAACTCCACAGCCATCAATCATCATAACTATTCCGGGTTCGCAGGAGCCGGATGATATTATCATCGTTGGAGGTCACGCTGACTCTATTGCTGGATTCTGGGGAGGGGCCAATGCCAAAGCGCCAGGAGCTGATGATAATGCTTCTGGGATTGCCACGATGACAGAAACATTTCGTGTTCTCATGAACAATAACTTTAAGCCAAAGAAAACAGTGATGTTTATGGCCTATGCGGCGGAAGAGGTAGGCCTTGTCGGATCAAAAGAAATTGCTCAGAAGTTTAAAAAAGAAAATAAGAATGTCCTAGGTGTTATGCAGTTAGATATGACTCTTTATAAAGGGACCAAAGATAAAGATATCGTCATGATGAGCGATTATACAAACTCGGCTCAGAACGAGTTTCTTGGTAAGCTAATCGATGAGTATGTGAAGGTTCCTTGGGGCTACTCACGTTGTGGTTATGCTTGCTCTGATCACGCATCATGGAGCAATGCTGGTTTTCCAGCCTCAATGCCTCATGAAGCAACTATGTCGGAAGCTAATAAGAAAATCCATACTGCTCATGATACATTGCAAACCGCGGGTGGAGATGCTACACATGCTCTTAAATTTGCTAAGCTTGCCTTATCTTATATTGTAGAAACAGCTAACTAACCTTGGGAGTACTTTGAGTAATTTTACTGAATCACTTTATAAAGAAATTCGAGAAAATTTAGATATTTCAAGGAAAGCTTTAATTCAAACGGGGGTACTTGATGAAGAATCCCCGAACATTCGCCCTCTTGAATCGGCCCATTTTATCGTTGATGTTCTCGAACCCATAGCTTCATATACACATACCGTTTTAGAAGAATACCCTTCATTAGAACAAGTCTTTGACAGACACTTCGGAAAAGCTTCTGAACTTTTTGATCGTGAAGCTATTGTTGAAATTGCACTTGTAGAAGACTACTTATTTCCATTAAAAGAACAGTACGGATTTTACGTAGATGGAGAGTTCAATAGCGATCTTATCGCTAGCTATCCTCAATTGGTTCGTTCTTGGATTCAAGAAAAAATAGAATCCCATACTCAATCTCAGGCACTACTCAAAGAAAATTTCAGTCTAAAAGTAAACGATAAGGAACTCAAGTGCCAATGTAGCCAGTGCTTAGGGGATTATCGGACTCAAGTTCGTGAGCATGTGTTTAAGTTACAAACAGAACTAATTGATAAGACAGAAGAAAAACTTCATGACTGGATTCTCGTTAGAAAAATCGGTGATATTGCAGGTGCTGTTTTTCATTTAAAGAAAGATCTTGATAAGAATTTCCACCAGATGAGAAATAAGCTCAAACGCTCATCTGTAAATAAGCTCGAGAACGAAGTAAAGCATCACTTTAGACAAAAATTTGGATCAAACTCTGAGCTTGGTCGAGTTTATAAAGAGAAACTGAAAGTCTTTTTCAATACCTTATTGGTTGAGAAAGGTCTTAAGCCTGAGATGATTTCAAGTGATGAGTATGAAAGATTTTTTCTTCAACTTGAAACAGGAATGTGGAAAGGGGAAGGACTTCTAAAAAAAGAGTTTGATCGCTTTGTTGGGGCAGTGATGGCCCTTAAGAGAAAAGATATTTCAGCAACGATTCTAAGAGATTACTTAGGACAGTTCTGGTTACACACGGATGCAAGAAGAATAAATCGTAAAGTGATTTATCATATGGGGCCTACTAACTCCGGTAAAACCTATCACGCTATCGAGTCTTTAGTGAAAGCTAAAACCGGTTGTTATCTTGCACCCCTAAGACTTCTTGCTTCAGAACTCTTTGATACAATGAATAGTAAAGGTGCTAAAACTACACTTCTCACAGGTGAAGAAGTTATTGAAGTTCCCGATGCTAGTCATTTTTCTTCGACCATTGAAATGGCCAAGCTTCAATCGCGTTTTGATTGTTGTGTTATCGACGAAATTCAAATGTTAACAGATCCTCAAAGAGGTTGGGCCTGGACACGCGCTCTGGTCAATATCCAAGCGGATGAGATTCATCTTTGTGGAGATCACTCGGTTCTTGAGTTGGTAAAACAGATCCTTGCCCTTTGTGGTGATACCTTAGAAATTCGTGAGTACACCCGAATGACAGAGCTGAATGTAATGAATCATCAGATTCCTCTTACTCAGTTAGAGAAAAATGATGCTCTCATTGTCTTCTCAAGAAGAAATGCTCTTAAGTACAAAGCTGATCTTGAAGAAATCGGATTTAAAGTTTCAATTGTATATGGTCGTCTCTCACCAGAGGTTCGAAGAGAACAAGCAAGAAAGTTTGATGTCGGTGAAACCGATATTATGGTGAGTACTGATGCCATTGCAATGGGAATGAACTTACCTGTTAAACGAATTGTATTCTCGGCCCTTTCAAAGTTTGTGGATAACAAAGAGTTGCCTCTTACTTATTCAGAGATTAAGCAGATTGCAGGGCGAGCAGGTCGATTCAACCGTTTCCCTGTTGGAACGGTGACGACTCTAAATCGCGTAGAAGATGGACTTAAAACTTTAAAGGAAGCTCTCGGCTATCACTTATCTCAAAGTGATAAGGCCATGGTTGGACCTGACTTAGAAATCTTTAAAAGTGTTAACCAGGCCCTTGAAGCGAATTCTCTTTCAAGTCTTTCTCTCTCAGAATTTCTTAGACTCTTCAACACAATGACTTTCCAGAAGCCATTCTATTGTGTGGATATGAAAGAAATGATTGAGCTTGCAGAGTTAGTCGAAGCTGCTGATGAAAACAATAAACTAAGCTATGCCGAAGTTTTTGGATTCTCTTGTGCTCCAGTAAACATGGGGCTGATTGAACACGTTCAATATTATATGTGGATTCTCAATCACTACGTGAATGACCAATTGATCATGAATGAACCTATTGATGAGACTTCGGATAATATCGACTATCTTGAGACTTCTATTAAGTGCGTAGAACTTTACCAGTGGCTTTCAAGACACTTTGATAATAAGAACTTCTCTTATGATGTGGAGAAACTTCTAGATAATAAATCGAAGGCCATTGAAAAACTTAATGAACTTCTTTCCGATAAGATAGGAAAAACGTGCTCAAGCTGTGGTGTTAATATGCCTGCTAATGCGAAGTTCAATATCTGTGAAGAGTGTTTCTCTGCTAAGAAGTTCGTTCGTCGACCAAGGTTTGAAAGATCTTCTGAAAGTCGTGATAAGAGAAGACCTCGTAGTGGAGGGAGTGAGAATCGACCAAAGTCTAGCGGACAAGGTCGAAGTAAGAAACCCACTGGAAGCGGATTTAAAAAGAAATCGAGTAATAAGAATGCTGCAGCAGCATTTAAAAAACATCGTTAACTATGAGTTCGTATAAAGATTATTTTAGATCAATTCTTGAAGGAAGTTCACTCGAAGATAAATTAGAAGTAACGACTTTTAATTGGGATGAATGGAGCGAATATTCTCTTCCTGCTTATCCTTCTCGAGAAGAGAAAATAAAGTTTTCCTCAGAACAACTCAAGTTTCCTAAAAAAGATAGTCTAAGAATTGATGAAAAAAAGGCCATGGCCCTTCATTCATTTGCTAACCATGAATTGCTGGCAATTGAAATGATGGCAGCAGCTATCCTCGTTTTCCCTCACAAAACTGATGATGATATTAAGATTAAGAAAGGTATTTTCACTGCTCTAAAAGATGAACAGAAACACTTCAAGCTCTATGTGAATCGTCTCAATGAATTAGGTTTTGAGTTTGGAGATTTTCCGCTCAATGATTTCTTCTGGCGACAGATGCCAAGTATAAAGTCGATGGGCGAATACTTTGCAGTGATGGCCCTTACTTTTGAAGCTGCTAATCTTGATTTTGCCCAATACTATAAGAATGTTTTCTTATCATTTGATGATCATAAAACAGCTCAGATTTTAGATATTGTTTTAGAAGATGAAATCTCTCATGTGGCACTAGGAAGTTATTGGATGAAGAAATGGCGTGTGGATAAATCTTTATGGCAGTATTACTTAGACTCTCTTCCTTGGCCTTTAACTCCAGCGAGATCGCGCGGTATTGGTTTTGATCCTCTTCTTCATAGTAAGGCCATGGGGGATGATGACTTCATTTCACAACTTAAGACTTACGAAGATCCTTTTAGAATTACAAAAAGAAAAAACTAATGACTATTATTGTGAATACTGATTACGAATCGGTACTATTTCACAATAGACCGTCATTAAAGATGAGACGAGAGCTAGAGTTTTTAGGTCTTTGGCTTAGTGATAGTATTCAAAATGTTCAAGAATATGAGAGTTCTTATCTCCAGCGCATTGCTCGTTATACTGGAAAACATCCTCAGCTTGTTAAACATGATAAAGCTATTAACTGGTGGGGAGAATTAAAGAACATTGAGAACGAGCAGTATCTTAATTCTAAAGAAACAAGTCTCAAAATTTCTGAGCAACTAGGTGAATATTTTGGAACCGTCATTAAAAACTCTTCCGAATTAAATTCTCTTTCTCAAGAAAGAACTTATCTGTTTAAAAGTTTCTCCGGAGTCTCAGGTAAAGGTCATAAGTTTGTGTCTCAATTAAAAGAAACTGATTTCCCTTTAATTGCAGAAGAACTACATATGCGTGAAGTGGATTTCTCTACCTATTGCTCTTCAGAAAATGAATGCTATTTCTATCAAAACTTTATAAGCCCACAGTTTGGTTACAAGGGTTCTTTCTTTGATCTAGAAAACTCAAATGATTTAATGAATCTTGATTTTGTGAAAAAGAGATCAGATCTTCCTTGGGTTAAGTATTTAGCGAACATAGAAAGAATAATTTCTTTTATTCGGGAGAGAGGAACTCATGGTTTCTCTATTGACTCCTACGTCTATGACAACAAGATAAGATCGCTTTGTGAAATTAATTACCGAAGAACGATGGGGATAACTGCTCTTGAGATAGCTAAGGCCATCTCTCCTTTGAGATTTCAGTTGTTTTTAATTATTAAGAATACTGTGAACTATAATGAGCTTTTAAGTTTTTGTGAGTCCATTGATTCAGTTCTTTTATCTCATCATAAGAATTTATTCTCATATCTTCTTATCTCTGCGGATAATAAAGAATCACTCTCTGAGAAAGTTAAATCTTTAGAATTAATTCTTTCCAACAGTCTCGCGATAGATATCGAGTAGAATCTTTCCTGCTTCTTGGGCAGTTTTACCATACGAGATAATTCCATCTTCATGACCTTTCATAACAAAAGCACCAGCGTTTCTTCCGTTAATAAGTCCAGTTGCTGAAGTGGCCATTTCCTGAGTCCCATAAGGCACATTTTCAGGAATAGCATCATATTGAGATTCAATCATATGCTTCCACATTTGCGGATGGTGAATATGGAAAACATATTTTATTTCTTTGGAGGCGAGGTAAATGGCATAGTGGGTGAGGGATTCAGAAGAAGGGGGGATCATTCCTCGAGCGTTAACGGTTCCTTTTTTCAGATTACAGTCCGTCACCTTTGTATAGTGCTGGGCCTGGAGATGAGGGAGGTGGCCTGTTTGAGTACCGGTAATAATAAAAGTCTCAGGAGCTAAGCGTGCAGAAAGATTACCAAAGCCGACTTTCTCGATAGGGTATTCGCCGATCATATTGAGCTTATAAAAGAGGGCCCTCCATTTCTCAAGCTTGATAAATTCGTCTTTTTCCGGAGCTGGCGCCATCTTCAGCGTATACTGAAACTTGATAACACCTTCATCTCGATTTGTTTCCACACTAAGTCCTTGGATATTTAAGGGAATTGATTGCAAACTACACAGGCTTATTTATAATTAGATTAGATGATTGGCAAATAGTCGGACAAGTAGAATTAGCGGGAGATGAATTTATCATCAAAAAATTTTTAGATGACCTCAAGTCAAAACTTCCTTTTAAGAAAAAATTAACAGATGAAGAGGAAGAATATGAAGATGAAGAGGGCGAAGAAGAAATAGAAGAAGACCTCGTTGAAACCTCTGATACTGAGAGGACTCAATTCGTTAATACATCTGACCTTGAGGATGATGGTTATGAGTATGAAGAATATGAAGATGAGGACGAAGAGGAAGAGGGAGAGGACGAGGGAGACGAGGATGCTCCAGATAGTCTCAAAGGTAAAATCCTTAATGTCTTAAATCAAATTAAATCTCTTGGTAAGAAAAAGAATAAAGGCTCCGAGACTGATGATGGAGATGATGAGGTAGATTCTGACGATGTAACTGAAGCCAATATTCAAAAACCCGGCAAGAATAAAAATAAGCTCATCGTCCAGGCCGTAATTGTTCTGGGTCTAGTTTACTTTATTGCTGATGAATTTATGAAAGACGATGTGCCAGAAGCTGTTCCTCAACTTAAGGCCAGACCAGATCAGTTGCCAACTCCTACCACTGATATAGAAGATCAGATTCCTGCTGAAGATACTCCTCAGACGGTAGTTGAGGATGAGACTCCACAAGAGACTCCATCGGTAACAGAATCGGATATGAATACCGATGTAGATACTGATACTGAAACTGAAACGACAGCAACAGAACCTAGTTTTGAAGATACACCTTCTGAGCCTAATGATTGGGCTCCTGCTGAAACTATTACTGAAGATACCACCCCGGATTCTAGTGTTGATCAAACACCAGATGTAACACCACCAAGTATTACCAATGATGATCAAGTTGGCGGACAGTTAGAGGGGAATGTCGATATTTATGGTGATCTTGCTTCACCTATTGAAGATCAAGGCGGAGATCTGACAGAAAAAATTCTTCAAGATCTTGAGACACAAACAAAAACAGCTGTTCAAGGCCCTGCTGAATATGTCGCTCCTCCTGATTATGAATATCCGGGACGTGGACTGGTTTATAACTGTAAAGCTCTTCACTGGGCATGTGTTGATGGGCCAAGTTATAAAATCTGTGAACAAAATGCAGCTTATCTTCAAGATAATAATAAGGC
>CAYWMU010000038.1:0-18001 GCA_964459395.1 uncultured Bacteriovorax sp. | reverse complement strand
TGGGCCTGCTCATGATGATCTGGTCTGAGTGCTTGAATGGCGCGACCGCCACTTCCTGGCGCACGTCCAAGTCCCAAATCTATTCTATTAGGGTAAAGTGCCTCTAATGTACGAAAGACTTCTGCAATATGATAGGTGGAGTGATTGGGAAGCATCACTCCACCTGAACCAACTCTTATTTTCTTGGTATGTCCAGCGAGATAACCAATTAATATTTCCGGACTAGAACTTACAATTCCAAGGGAGTCATGGTGTTCGGCAACCCAATAACGAGTATAACCAAATGACTCTACTGCTTGAGCAAGATCACGAGCATATTCAAAACTTTTGCGAGGCTCTTGCCCATCAATAACTGAACATAAATCTAGTACGGATAATCTCATTTATAAATCCTGTGTGATGGCCTTAACCACTCCAGCTATTCCGGTCTTAATGTCTTTTAACCTAGCATCGTCATACATATAGGCAGGACTTGTGGCAATCTTATTCTCATGATCAATAACGCACTCATGAGGCTTAGTCGCTGTATGTTTATGACCAAGTTTTTTTATTTCTTCTGAAGCTTCGCCATCACTACCTAGAGTAAGATTTAAATTTTTATCTTTCAGAGATAAAGCAATGAGTGCTGGAGCAATACAAACAGCACCAATCGGTTTCTTATTGTTATAGAAATCATGAATAACGTTATTTACATCTGACCTAACTTCACCTTGTGAACCTTTAAAGGCGAAGGTGCAAAGATTCTTAGCTACTCCAAAACCACCAGGGAACATCACTCCATCAAAATCAGACGCTTTGAGACTTGTTAATGGCTTAATATCTCCTCGAGCAATACGAGCGGCTTCTACTAAGAGATTTCTTTTTTCGTTCATCTCTTCTCCTGTTAAGCAATTAACCACATCGTGTTGTTGATCATCTGGAGCAAAACACTCAAACTGGGCATCCGCTTCATCAAGGGCCAAAAGTGTTAAAACACTCTCTCTAATTTCAGATCCATCTTTAAATCCAGAGCCACAAAGAACAACGGCAATTTTTTTCATTTTAACTCCTCTTTAATGATAAGCAGCTCTATTCTACATCCCCTCATAACTGCCTTCAAGGGCCCCTTCTTTCGCTATGAATCACTCTCATATTTCCTTAGTCATAATCAGCGACTCCATGATAAAATAGCTTTATGACAAACGAACTATGTAAACATTGTAAAGGGCCTCGGGCCAAGTATGAATGTGGAATTTGCAAAGAATGTACTTGCAAAAAATGCACTCAATTTATTGAAGAAGATTTCATTTACCTAAGTAATATACCAGAAAATCTCTCTCACCCACAATATTGCCCAACTTGCTTTGACGAGCATGTGGCCAATGATCTCCTGGACTATCAGAATACTGTTGAAGAAGCTAAGGATGTCAGCGTTTTCAAGAAAGATCAAAGCAAGGTAACTCGGTTATTGAATCGTAAAGCCGATCCATTAAAGGTCACTGATTGTGAAGATGAAAAAACTGCTTTAATCAAGATGAGTTATCAAGCCGTCAAGTTAGGCTACAATGCATTAATAGATGTTGAGTTTAAAAATAAGAAAATTATCAATGGATCTCACAAAAAAATTATTGTAGATGCCCATGCCATCCCTACAACCGTCGATAAAAATAAAAAGTTTTATGACTAATCTAAAAAAGATGCATGCCCAGAGGGGACAAGAAAGTATCAAAGTCCTCTTTAATAAGAGTGAAGGAAAGCACTTACTATTCCTCACCAGCTCTTCAGATATGGGTGTTATAAGAAATAATGGTCGAAATGGTGCTAAGTATGCTCCTCGCTCTTTTCTTTTCCATTTCAAGAAAATGACTCAAGACCATGATCTTAAAAACTGGAGATTCACTGAAGTTGAAGTAAGCTCTCAAGAAGCAGAGAAGAAAAATTTCGTTGAAGCACAAAGGCTTGAAACGAAAAAAATTGTCGATGCCTCTCCTTTAAAGCACCAGTTTATCTGTCACGTTGGGGGTGGCCATGATCACATCTATCCCCTAGTCACTGCTCTAAAAAATGATTTTTCCAAAGTTATTATAGTTAATATAGATGCCCATGCTGATACTCGAACTGATGAAGAATTTCATTCGGGAACACCTTTTAGGCAACTTGATTCGGAGATCAACAACTTTAAAGTCTATCAAATTGGTCTCCACCCTTATGCCAATTCTTTCTCTACTCTTAAACCTTTAAAGCAGGAAATGGAGATTCTTTGGAAGAAAGATTGTCATGAAGCTAATATCCAAAGTTTTTTTAAGAAAATAAATTCTGAAGTAAATCCTAATACACTCGTTATCTTCTCTCTTGATGCTGATGCTTTATCAGGACATCAGGTTCCAGGTGTAAGTGCTGTCAATGTAGATGGACTTGAGTTGGATCAAATTAAAAACATCATGAATCAATACTTAAACCTTTCCTTTTCTCATCCACCGATTTTGGGGATTTATGAACTCAATCCGGTGTATGATCACTTGTCAGGAGTAAGTATGAGCACTACGGCCAATTTCTTATTTACCACAATTAAATCACTCAAAGGATAATGGGAAGATGGGGATTTTAGAGATTGTTATTTCTTTCTCTTATATTCTCGGTCTTTTTCTCGCCGTGAATGCCCTTTGGAAATCTCGTACTCCTCAAGGTGCAACTGCTTGGGTTATCGCTCTCATTCTCATGCCCATGGTTACCATTCCCTTCTTTCTTATTTTTGGAAAATCTCGTTTCAGTGGAAAAGTTGAGTTAAAAAAAATCAAAGATACTAATGCTCTTGCAGAGCTTAAAGAAATCGAACATTTCCTTAATCACGATTTATCTCAGAAACAAAAACTTCTTTGTCTCGATAGTATTGCTGAGCTCTCTGGACAACCTGGCTTCACCAACGGCAACCACGCTGAAATACTTATTGACGGTGAAGCAACCTACCAACAAATCCTAAAAGCTATTGAAGATGCCAATGAATATATTCTCTTTCAGTTTTATATTTTTAGGTTTGATAAAGTAGGAGAAAGATTTGTTGATGCCTTAAGTAAAAAAGCTCAACAAGGAGTAAGAGTTTACTTTTTGAGTGACAAGATTGGTACCCGTACTAATCACCGATTTATGAGAAAACTTGTAGAGAATGGAGTCAACGTAAAAGTTTTCTATTCAAGTAAAGATTGGGAGTCGCGTTTCCAACTCAACTTCAGAAACCATAAGAAATTAGTCATTGTAGATGGTAAGGTTTGTATTACTGGAGGACTTAATATAGGTGAAGACTATATCGGTAAATATCCTTCTATGGGGGATTGGCGAGACACCGCAATCAAAATGGAAGGACCTTGTACTCAAGCCGCTCAGATTTCCTTCGTTATAGATTGGTATTGGACTTGTAATGAAGTTATTGACCTGAATTGGACTCCACAATTTAAATCTCAAGATTCACAAATGATGGTCCAATACACTGGCCCAAGTGATAAGGTCGAAGCTGCACATCTTATCCACCTTCAACTCATTAACGACGCTAAAGAGAAACTCTGGATTGCAACTCCTTACTTCATTCCGCCAGAAAGTATTCTGAATGCTCTTATCCTGGCAAAGATCAGAGGGGTTGATGTAAGAGTTCTTCTTCCTGCCACTAGTGACAATCCTATGCTCTATTATGCTACCCAGGTTTACATGGAAAAATTACTTAAACAAGGTATTCCTACGTTTCTATATACCAGAGGGTTCATGCACCAAAAAGTTTTAATAACTGAAGAGTTTGTCAGTGTAGGCTCGTTAAATATGGACTCAAGATCATTTTTCTTAAACTTTGAGATCTTCACTGTTTCCAATGAGAAATCCTTGATTGATGAAGCTGAAAAAATGCTTATAAATGATTTTCTAAATTCTGAGGAAATGAGTTTAGAACAACTTCAAAATAGGCCATTCAAGGACCAGCTTCTTTCACGCTTTTTTAATCTCTTCTCTCCTGTACTCTAACGATAAAGAAGACAAGGACGCATAGAGATCCAGCATTTATAAGTACAAAATGTCCTTTCTATTCCCACAATGTTACCATCGACAACAAATGTATTCGTTATCTCTGCATTGTCCTCATAAATTGTTGGATTTGAAATTCTTATCCCATTCTCAGAAACTTCGTATGAATCTTCATCAGTAAACTCAAACTGATTTACACGAGGATTAAAAAGAAAGATTCGTACTTTACCAGACACAAATCGATCTATTTCTACACTACAACGTTCTCCACTTTCAGTCTGACCATCGAAAGTTTCAAATCCCAGAACCCTCTGCAAGGCATCTGCCGGGGAAGCTTGCAAATGAAAGGAAATAAAGAAGAAAAATATAAAAAGATATCTCATGCTAAAAATTTATCTTACTTTTTCAGTCATTGGAAAGAATTAATTGATTGATTAAAATCCTCAAGGCATCCTGAAATAGAGTGAGAGTTTTTTGCCACCTCCCTTTCATTTAAGAATAAGGATACTTTAGTCTCATGAAAACATTCTTTCTTTTTGGACTCCTGCTTCTACTCGTTAGTTGTCAATCTTCCGAAGATCCTGCAAGCAGAGTCTCCTCCCCACTAACACAAGATGAAATGATTGATGAACTCCTTTTTCTCGTAAATCAACACCGACAGGACAGAGGGCTTCAAGCAGTTCTTCTAGATTTTTCGATCAATGAAATTGCCCAAGAACATTCACAAAACATGGCCACCGCCAAGACCCCTTTTGGCCATTCGGGTTTTTCAACTCGCTGTAGTCTTGCTCGAGAAGCACTAGGCGGTGGCAACCTATGTTTAGAAAACGTGGCCCGTGGACAAAAAGATGCTCATCAGGTTTTTAACTCATGGATAAACTCTGCGGGACATCGACAAAACATCGAATCTTCTAGAGTAACTCATATGGGACTTGGATATGGTCTTGATAGGAATGGCGTGAAGTATTGGACACAACTCTTTTTAGAAAGATAAGGGCCTCGTCATTAAGAGGAGGCCCTTATAAGTTAATCAATTGGTAGTAGAAGAGACAATTCATCGATCGGCTTAATAGGTTTACTACAAGAGAGCTGATTCATTAATTCAATCACCTCATCCGCATCACTTCTAATTTCTTCAAAATCTCGGACCTGATTCTTAAGAGAGTTATGCTTATAACCTACTTTAGATGAAGTACCAAAACAAAGTCTTTGAACTGCAGGGTACTCCATTTGATTAATCACTTTATCGAAAGTTAAGCAATAGTTTCTTCCTGCTCGGGCATGAACAAAACCATTATTCCAAGAAGTCCAACTTTGTCTTAATTGATTACAAATTTCTACTACTGTTCCACCGTGCACTTCCGAATGGTCTTTACCATTCTTAATTTTATAAGCTTCGGCCCAGTTTCTAATTTTATTTGCATCAAGATCTGATGATCCAATAGTTTTCAGCACACGTTCAATCTTTCTTTCAACTTCTTTTTTCTTATTATAAAACGCTCTATATTCAAGGTGAGCATCTTCTTGCTTAACTGTTAGCCAAGCTTCAGTAAGACCTTTGAAGTTAAGGATCATCATATATTTATAGCTTAAGAAAAGAGCATCCTTGATTTGACGATGAGATCGAATAATCTCAGAGTACTCAATATCAAAACCTTCACCAAGCATGGACTGAAGATAGCCAATCTTAGCTTCTATCACTCCTACATTTTCTGCAGCTTTCGCACGCTGAGATTTCCAACTATCAAACGCTCTAAAGTCAGGCTGTTCTTTCGCCTTTCCTTCAAGGAAGGTAATTCCACTTTTTGACATTGAATCAACTTTATTAAGCCATCTTTGACCTAACTCTTTACATGCTCCAAAGTTCAAGGCTTGGGCTTCTTTATTCAATAAATTATTAAAATAATTTTCTTCTAACTGTAAGCGGAATGGTTCTTTCTCAATAGATTCAGAGTAATTCGTCCAAACGCGATCTATCAGACCACCATCCTGCTTGTTGGCATAGGCCTGAATATAGACACAGGCTTCAAGAGGATCTTGTCTGAAGCTTTGAAATAAGAAACCTAATCTTTCGCTATCACGAAGAGCTGTTTCCAATCTATTCTGGTAATCACTTGTTGGCTCTTCCGGTCTATTGCTGTCTAGCTTCGCTAGAAGATCTCTCGCTCTTTGTAATTCCTCTTCAATCTTAGAGAGTCTATTCATCTGCAGATCATCAATTGAATTTTTTATCAGATCAAGATTATAGAATGAACAAGAGTTCTGTATAAAGGCTGAACTTTGTTCAGGATTTCTCATATCCACAGTTTTTGATTTAAAGAAGTTTACAAGACTTTTTACAGTTGTAGCAGCAAGGGCCGTACCGATTGCCCAAGGCATAGAATCAGCTCCACCGTAAAGAGCGAGAAAAGGCGAAATACCGTTCGCAACATCAGCGAAAGCTTCTGCGTAATCTAAGAAACCAATTAATTCTTTTCCACAAGTTTTATCATTAAAGACTGCTGTCACAGTGTTAAGCTGAGCAACGGCTGCAATGGCAGTAGATTGTTTATCTCCAAGTGAGAATTCACCTTCACTCATATCTGAAATCTGGTTTGCAAGACCCGCAAGGTTACTATTGGCCTCATTAACTTGCTCTTCAAACTTCTGACATTGAGGAGAAAGTGAAACTTTCTGAGAAAGTTTCATTGCAGCAACTCTGAGATCTGTCAGCTTTTCATTTGTCAGCGGACAGGCCTGACCAAAGGAATGAGTAGTAATACTTAAAACAACGACGGATAGTAATAATTTCTTCATAGCTTTGTATGCAGCAAGTCATATGCCAATTTGGACCATACAAGTCACTGAAACTATGACTCTCTATGTCTATAAATTGAACAAGGTGTTAAATTTATAAACGAATGACTCCCCATGTGTACAAATTCCGATTGACTTAAAAGAGTGTTTGCCTATACAAACTACCGTAACAGGATTCAAACTTCAGTTTAAATACTGAAAAATAAGCACCCTCTGCTTTAAGTTTGTTGCGTAGTGGAGAACTAGTCATTCTCCACTTTTTTTTAGAAAACTATGTGGAAAATAACCGATACCCATTCTATTACCCCTCTTCTCAATTCATTATTACTTGAATGGAAAAACTATACTTTGGATTTACCATTTATCACTCTTCAATGTCAGGAAGGCCTCATTCGAATTGAGTTGAAGAAATTTTCCAAAATCGGACATCATCAATACACTGGAAATATTTATCTCAATGAGAGAAGACTTACTTTCAATGAATTCATTCATCATTTAACCGATATTCTCCCCATCAATGATAAATCTAGCTTTATCGGCCGCGTGAATGAAAGCAAGAATTGTATTGAAGAAGCACTTAATTTAAACGGACCGCATTTCAAAAGCATTAGACCTAATTTTGAACACACGGAAACGGCCCTCTTTCTTGGTCATTCTCTCCACCCTACCCCGAAAAGTCGGACCGAATTTAAAAAAGAGGACCTCTTTCGCTATTCTCCAGAGCACGGAGGAAAGTTTAAAGTCACTTGGTTTAAAGTTCATAAATCAATTTACTATGAAGAACATTCAAAGTGCTTTGAAGATGTCATGTGGGCCGAAGAAATTTCTGAGTTTAAGTATGACACTGATTATTACCTGCTCCCAATTCATCCATGGCAGAAAGAAATCATTTTAAATCTCAGCATTATAAAAGAATACTTTGAAAATAATTTAATCATAGATCTAGGTGAGGACAGTAGATATTGGACTCCAACTTCATCACTAAGAACTGTTTACAATAATGAATCTAAATTCATGATAAAGTTCTCTCTGGATCTCAAGATGACAAACTCTGTTCGCCATCTCTTGGTTCATGAACTTAAACGAGGAATTCAGATTCACGAGGTGTCAAAACATCCATTCTTAGAAAGTTTCTTCAAAGAATGTCCTCAGCTGCAGATCATTCAAGAGCCTTGCTTTGCAGGAATACTTGATGAAAAGAAAATGCCCATTATCCAGAGTCTCATTATGATTAGGGAAAATCCTTTCAATTCCAACGATGAGGTTTCTCTTTTAGCAACACTAACTCAACCTCATACGGAAGAAACAAAAGGGCTTCTTTATGAACTCATCACTCAGTCAGGACTATCTCCTGAAAGTTGGTTCAAACAATTTCTTGATAAAGCAATTGCTCCTTTTTTAATTCTTCAAGGAAAGTATGGAGTTCTGTTAGGAGCTCACCAGCAAAATCTCATTTTAAAATTACATAATGGCTCTCCTATAGGCGCTTACTTCAGAGACTGCCATGGAACTGGCTTTGATGCTAAAAAAATAGATCCTATTCGAGGTGAAGTAACTTCAATCACTAGTGACAATGGGAATATTCTTGAGCCACAGATTTCTCACTACCTCTTTGCTTATTACTTAATTATTAACAGCGTCTTTAATATGGTCTCAGCGATTTCACATCAAACTCAAATAGAAGAAGAGACTTTGCTAAAAGTTTATCGAGATTTTCTTATTGATCTCAAGCGACGAGATGGTCTTGATGTAAGTTTCATCGACTATCTTCTTTATAGCCATGAATTAAAACATAAGGGTAATTTTTTCTGTACGGCAAAAAACATAAATGAAAACACTTCTTCAAACCCTTTAGATATTTATACCACTATCATAAATCCATTAAAGGAGTTCATCAGTGCTTAACTATAAAACAGCTCCTCTGGGATCAAATAAAACCTATTCTGTATCATTAATCGATAAAAAGCTTTCTATTCAGGGTAGCAATGAGTTGCATCTCCAACTTGACGGTCAGAATTGCTATTCAATTGATACTGACATTGAAACACGGGCCGTGGCAATAGAAGCCTTATTTGCAGCAGATTCTAGTTTAAATCAACTGACCATTAATGGAGAGATAATATCTAGAGATAGCTTTTATCAATTACCAACACTCTGGTTACGGGATAAAACGAATGAAGAATCCACTCTTTTTCCTAAGAGACCTCCCCATTTTCACGGAGTCCATTACAAGCGCTTCATTCCTGCCATAAATAAAACCATTAAGTTCAGAACCATTAGCTTGGCGGATCTTGATATTTTTCATGAATGGCACAATCAAAAGAGAGTGGCATTCTTCTGGGAGCTTAATCAGGAAAAAGAAGAACTAGAGAAATATATAAAAGATGGTCTCGATAAAAAGCACCAAATTCCAATGATTGTGGAGTTAGATGATACGCCCGTAGGATATTTTGAGTTCTATTGGGTTAAAGAAGATCGCTTAGGGCCATATTATGATGCTCGACCTTATGATAGAGGCTTTCACTTTCTTATAGGAAATAAGCGATTCCTAGGAAAGGCCAATACTGATGCTATTACACATTCTGCTCTCCACTTCATCTATCTTGATGATCAAAGAACAGACTATGTTATGGCAGAACCCCGTTACGATAATAACAAAGTTTTGAAATACGCAGATGAAACTATCGGATGGGATGCTCTAAAGGTTTTCGATTTCCCACATAAAAGAGCTGTTCTTCTTCAAAACACGAGAACAAGATTCTTCAAAGGAGCTCGTTTATGAGTTCATGGAATCAAGTCAATCAAAATCTTATTGCTAAGGCAATTGGAGAACTTGTCTTTGAAGAGAATCTCACTGTAGAAGAAACCGGCACAAGGTTTTCATTTAAAACTTCTCACAATATTTCTTATACCTTTACAGGTAAGAAAAGTTTATGGGGCTGGATAAAAGTGGAGCCCTCATCCATTCTTAGAAATGGAGAAAATGCTGTAAGTGCTTCTCAATTTTTTATCGACACGCAAGAACTCACTAAAATGAGCGACATAACCTTAGCGCAGTTTATTGAGGAGATGAGATCAACACTCTTTGCAGACCTTCACTTAAACCATGAAATTAATGCAGAAGAGTTTATAAGCCTCAATTTCTTAGAATCTCAACAAATGCTAAACGGTCATCCCAAAATACTTCTCAACAAAGGTCGTCTGGGATGGAGCATAGAGGATTGGAAAAACTATGCACCAGAAAATCGTCCTATATTCCCACTCAAACTTTTGGCCATTAGAACAAGTTTATTGAAGGGTAAAACTCCTGAGCAATCACTTTATCTGGAGTTAGTTACCCCTAAGAAATTAATTGAAATCTCACAAGAAATTGACTTCGAAGAATACACACTTCTGCCAGTCCATCCATGGCAATGGAACAATATTATTTATTATCATTTTTTATCAGAGATTCAGAATAAAGATATTATCGATATAGGAGAAACAAGCTTTCATTTTTCTCCACAAACATCTCTTAGAACTCTCAACTGCATTGAGCGATTAAAAAATTACGAAATAAAACTCCCATTAAGTATTTTGAATACAAGTTGTATAAGAGGTCTACCCGCAAAAAGTATCGAAATCGGTGTTGGAATCTCTGAAGGCCTTAATAAAATAATTGAGCAAGACAACTTCTTAAAAGGGAAAGTTAAAATTCTTGGTGAAGTTGCAGGAGTAAATTACGTTGCCAAAGACCTGGCCCAGATTAAAAATGCTCCATACCGCTTCAGTGAATTCCTTGGGGCCATTTGGAGAGAATCGGCTTTTAGTAAAATTCAAGAAGACCAGAATATTATCTTAACAGCAAATTTACTCTACCAAGATAAAAATCTAAAGACATCAACAGCAGCTTATATCAATGCTTCAGGATTAACGGCAGAGAAATGGATAAGAGAATATACGAAAACTGTTATTATTCCTCTCTACCACTTACAAATGAACCATGGCATTGGCATTGTTTCCCACGGACAGAATATAATGCTGATTCTTAAAGAAAATAGGCCTTACCAGCTAGTCATCAAAGATTTCCAAGGAGATTTTAGATTCAGTAAAGATGCTCCACAAAATACCAGAGATATTTTTAGTGAAGTTTTTAATCATATAACTCATCTCCCACCTGAGCATCTTATACACGATCTTTATACCGCACATTTTGTGACTTTCCTTCGTTTTGTAGGAATGAACTTAGATAGTGAAAATATCATTTCGGAAAATGATTTTTATAAAGCAATTTCTCAGGAAATCACAATCTATGAGAATAATTACCCCCATGCTCTCTCCTTAAATAAAGAATTTTTTGAAAAAATATTAGTCAACTCAGTACGATTCAAAATTGGTTATGGCGATTCAACTGAGCGACCACTGCCTCTGTTAGGTACAACCATTTCAAACCCACTTCATCAGGTAAACATATGAAGACCTACAATTTAATTGGATTAGGTATAGGCCCCTTTCATTTAAGTCTTGCTGCACTCATGAAAAAAACGAAAGACTGTTCGTCTCTTTTCTTAGAGAGAAAGAATAGTTTTACTTGGCACCCTGAACTCATGTTCGATGATGCTCAAATGCAAACGACATGTTTTAAAGACCTGGTAACAGCAGCTGATCCAACCTCACCTTTCAGCTTCATGAACTATCTCGTGCAAAATGGCCTGTATTACTCTTTTATGAACACAGGAAGACTTGTGATAACGAGAAGAGAATTCGAATTGTACTGTTCTTGGGTTGCAAGGTCATTAGAAGAGAACCTCCTTTTTGAACAAGATATTAAATCAGTAGATTTCACTGGGAAATATTTTACCATCACAACCTCTAAAGATACTTTTCAAGCGCAAAACATATCAGTGGCCACAGGACACACTCCTCGTTATCCACAATTTGTAAGTAAAAACGATCTTTCAAATAATTATTTACATGCAAAATCAGAAGCATTGAAGAATCTCGACCTCACTGACAAAAATGTCATTATTATTGGTGGAGGACAAACAGGCCTTGAAGTCTTTTCTCATGCTTTGAAAGGTAAATGGAAATCACCTCGCTCTGTTCGACTTATTTCTAAGCGAGGTAATCTGTCTCCATTGGATGAGTCTAGTTTTACTAACGAGTACTTCACTCCTAACTACGTTGATACTTTTTACCAGATTGATGATGTAAAAAAAGCTGAAATAGTTAAATCCCAAAAACTTGCAAGCGACGGCAACACACCAAGTGATTTAAAAGATCTCTATCGCACCCTATATCTCAATACTCTTTATGGAAAAGGGCCAGATTTCAATATCCTTCCAATGAGAGAATGTTTGGATATTCAAAAGAATGGAGATAACTTTAAGGTAATTGTAAGTAATCATTTTATTAATGAAGTTGAGACTCTTAACGCTGACGTTGTTATTCTTGCCACTGGTCTTGAACAAAAAACACCAGCATTTCTTGAACCGATTCATCACCTCCTCCACAAAGATGAATTTAAGCGACTTAGAGTTTCACGCAATTTTTCACTCCAATGGGATGGACCTAGTTTTAATAAAATATATGCTCTCAATTTTTCCAGACATGGACACGGCATAGCTGAACCTCAAACGTCACTTATGGCCTGGAGGTCGGCAACGATCGTTAACGACCTGACTGGAGAGAACTACTATAATGTTAAAGATTATATGAAATCATTTATTCAATATTCAAAGGTTGAGTCATAATGAAGTATCTTTGGTGGATCATTGTCCTTTCCTCTCCATCTGTATTTTCCCAAGTTCAACTTGAAAGTATTGAAGTGAGTGCAGTTCGCTCAAACAAAGATGGACGATCGTACCTAGAGACGAATGAAAGTATTTCAATTCTTGATGAGTCTCAACTGAACCGTTCAGACTTATCAAATTCTGTTCAGATGCTTAATGGACTTTCAAACATTCAAACCCAGAGTGATAAAAACGGAGAAACCTTTAGTATAAGAGGTATTTCCGATATGGGAGTTACTGGTTATCAAAAAGATAATCTTGCCACCATTTTAGTGGATGATGTCTTTCAAACTCAATTGGCACTAAGGGCAGGTAGTTTTGAAAATTGGGATTTATCAAGTATTGAAATCCGACGTGGGGCCCAATCAACTGATCAAGGAGTCAACTCACTAGCTGGTAACATTCTTCTTTACCATAAAGAAGCAAGTCAGTTTGATGAAGGTGCTGCTAAATTAGCTCTGGGGAATTTTGGAAGAAAAGAAGCTGCCGTTACATTCAATAAGGCAATAACAGAGAAACTATTCTGGCGGGTGAGCTACAATAAAGAGCTCTATGACGGCTACATCACAAATAAACACTCTGATAATGACAAATGGGGAGGAAGAAATAAAGACCACTTCTCTACCAACTTTATTTATCAATTTAATAAAACCGATTACCTAAAATTTGACTTCAAGGCCTTAAGAAAGCGCCAAGGAGGAAGTTACGTTCAAGACAGTAAAGATTATGAGGTAAATGAAAATGTTGATTTCAGAGATGTTGTCGAAAATCAACAAGTGGCGATAACACTCTTTAAAGACTTTAAAAACGGTTGGACCAATAAAACAATTGCTGCAGGCTCACAGGCCCGAGGAACTGTAACAAGTGATGAGGACGGTACACCTATTGATCAGGCAGGAACAAGAAAGAGAAATGAACTTGATGATTACGTATCTTTTGAGAACCAACTCCGTTTTCATCATCAGAATTTTTCAAACCTCTTAGGTCTTCACTTCCATCGCTACCATCTCGATAATTTCCACGATTTTAATCTGATGATGACAGCAACAGATATCTTTCCTACTACCCAACAAGATATCAAAAACCGGGACACACTTGCGATCTTTGATACTTTTATATTTAACTTTAATAAGAATCACTCTCTCCTCTTAGGGGCACGTCTAGAACACGTCAGTAATGAAATTGGCACAGGGGTTACTGCTTCAGGGCCACTTGCAGCTTACAATGGCACACATATAGATACTCAGACGACCAATACCTTTCTTCCGAAACTTGGATATACCTATAAGTTTGATCATTACTCATTGGGAGCAACATACTCTCAAGGATATCGTACAGGGGGAGTTTCAGTTAATCGCTTAAAAGGCACAACTCACCAATACGGCGCAGAGAAAACTCATAACTACGAGCTCTCATTTAAATCACATAATAAAGATCAATTAATTAGTACTAACCTCTTTTATACGAAGTGGAATGATCAACAAGTAGAAGTTATTCACTCTAACCAATTTGATTCATCAGTTGAAAATGCTTCTAGTTCTGAACTCTATGGAGCAGAGTTAGAACTTCTTCAAAAGTTAAGTGCCACTGATCGAATTCGACTAAACCTTGGGTATGTTCATACACAGTTTTTAAATTTCAAAACTAATACAAAAGATTTCACCTCTCATCATTTTCCTGATGCCTCACCTTTTAATGGGCAAATTTCCTATTGGAAGACTTTAAATGAGAAATGGTCTTTGATACTTGTTTCTAGATATCTGGCAAGCGCTTACACCAATGCCGACAACGACAGACACTCTCCAAGTCAATTCTATCAGGATGTGAATTTACAATATACAAATGATCAGTACATCGTTGAGTTCTATGTAAGAAATCTCTTCGATCAAAAATATAAAATTTTTAATGGAAAACCGAGATCAACAACCTCTCCTTACCAAGCAAGCTATCACCGCATGAGCGCGCCAAGGGAATTTGGAGCTAGGTTGAATTACTATTTTTAATTATGACAAAGAAAACACTTTATAAAATTCATAAATGGGCCGGAATCACACTAGGATTTTTTCTTTTTCTCTTGGGAGTAAGTGGAGTTTCTATCACCTTCCGAGAAGAGCTACTTCCAAAGTCTTATCCTGATCTTTTTTATGTCACACCTCAAAGTGAGTTTCTTCCGACCTATGTGCTCTATCAAACAGCTTTAGATCACAAATCTCCAACCCAAGAGATCACCAATCTCTATAGCTCTCATCATGAGGATGAAGCCTATATGTTAATGGTTAGAGACTCTTCAAAGAGCTTCCCTGTCATCTGGACGATAAATCCTTATACGGCAGAAATTCTTGGAGAGATCAGCATGATTAAGAACTTCTATGCCATTATGCTTATGGTACATACTAATTTTCTTGCCGGAAAAACAGGATCCTACTTTGTTGGCTTACTAGGACTAGTTCTAGCTTTTTTTATTGTGTCAGGAATTATTATTTTTATTCCCCAAAAAAATATCCGCCGGCGCTTTAAAACACTCAGTAAACTTAAACTTTCCTCGCAGAACATTCATCATCAACTAGGAATCATCTTTTCCCTACCACTTTTGGTATCGGCATTAACAGGCATGTTTATCGTTTTTGACGTCCCTTACTATGCAGCACGTGCTTTCAATGCTCCTCCTCGAATTGAAGAGGCCACACAAACAGGAACTTGTGATTATGATGAACAGAGTAATGTTTTAAGAACAATGAGTTCAGATGTTGAAAGCAAACTTGTTTCGATACATTTTTGCACCCAGAAAAATGCCCTTATGAAAATCACTTACGGGCAGACTGAAAAAGATTTCTTAGATGGTTATATTAGAGAGATTATTGACCCTCGGTTCAATCTTCCCGTTCAAGTATTTGACTCTCACATTGATCCAAAAGCTTGGAACCTTAAGCGCCTTCTTATTTACCCAATTCATACAGGTCAATATTTTGGACTTATAGGAAGAATAATTAACTTTGTTCTAGGGCTTTCTCTAAGCTTTTTATTTGTGACTGGCATCCGACTCTCCATAAAGAGGGCCGGATTCAAGTTGCTTAGTAGAGATCGCAGCGTCCTGATAGCAGATGTTGATGAACTTCAACCATCTCAAAACGTGGATTAAATATTGTTCCCATATTTTTTCTTTCTAAACGTACTTGAGATTCATAGAGCTCAATGAATTCTACTTTTTCTTGGTCATAAGTTGTGTTGAAATTCATCTCTACATAATTAAGGTCTTTATAGTTCGATGGTCTTTTCACTACTATTTTAGGACGGACTTCAGATTCATCGGCGTAAAATCGGGCGGAATCATTTTGAAGAAGATAAGTAATCACAGAACTCATCATTTGATCACCAGGTCTTGGAATTCCTTCCCATACACAAGATAAAAAGGAGCGATTTAAGGAATCAATTAAGGCCTCACGGACAACAACCTTTTCATTTCCTGTAAGTTCTACAACCGAGGCAAGAAGTGTTCCTTGAGTTAAAACAAGGGCCAAAAGAGGATGTGATAGTTTCATACTTACTCCATTAATTAAGGACTCAGGTATACCATCGTTTATTTTTATTTTGCAATTTTACCTTCGTAAGATCTTTGAGACTCGTTGCAAAACTTCTTCAGAAAGGTATGAAAGATCAGCTAAATTCGCGAGCTTGAAGTCTTCAAAGGAAAAAGCCGGTGACACTGTGCAACCGCAAAAAGCGTAGTTTGAATTCTCCGGAAGGTAGGCCCCAAACCATCGCCCCCCTTTCACCACATATTGCGGATTTTTTTGATTCAGAAGAGTCTCTAATACTTTTCCTTCCTCACTGATTTCCATCACGACCAAGGAGTCACCTCCATAAAAGTGCCACATTTCATCTCTACTAATTCTATGAAGAGAAGAAAAATCCCCTTTTTCTAAAAGATAATAAATCCCTGTAGAGTGCTGACTTCTGTAGGTTTCTTTGTAGTAACCGCCTTCTGGATGAGGTCTTAGTTGGTGAGACTCCACAAGTTGATTTATTTCAGTCATCATATTTCGTTCCTCATTATAAAAATTACCCTATTTCCAACAAAATCATATTTCCCACTCTCAAGATAAGGTAAAAACAAACCATGAAATTCTTAATCACGGGTCTCTTATTTTTCAGCACACAAACTTTTGCCAAGGTACTACCAAGTATTTTTTATGCTGACAAAAGTACCCAAAAAGAATTTTGTGCTGATCGAAGGTATCATGACCAGAATTTTTGGCGCTCTTTGATGGAGAAAAGAATAAATGAGCTTACAAAAGGTCAGCCAGCTTCTACTCAGAATAGTTTTGTGACACAAAGCTACCTTGAAATTCATAGAAAAACACCTCAATTGAACGGGGTGAAGTTTATGGGGTATGTTTATGCCAATGCTTCACACCATCTTGGAAGGCTTGTTCGTTACAACGCCTGGCCTGATAGTCACCCTTTAAAAAAGAAAGATCGCTCATTTGTAGAAGGTCCAGCTCTGCGTGCACTAACTCGCTTAGCAAACTCTCAACTTTCTCCTAAGCTTATGTATCACAGTCTTGAACTCTATAAAGAACTCTCGTGGTCACTAGCTTCAGCTTCTTTATGTGGAATGGACTATACTCATGAGATGATCAGAGATCCCAACCTCTCTAATGCATTTAAAGCAACAACCATACCTTCATTTATTAAATCCTTTGTTGCCTTTGAACAGACTTTTCTTCATGTGACTATGTATCAGGAGTTAGAAATTAAAATTCCTGCAATGGCAACGATTCTAGATCAAATGAGGTATATGACTTTCAATGGTGAAACTCATCCAAGCTTTGCTCAGTGGTGTAAAGAAACCAACTGTCGTACAAGTTCTTATGACTTGGGAAATCGTATTCATTTTGATGTGTGGGCCATTACAAATGAATATAATTTAACGAAAGGAAACGTGAAAACTCTTAGTAAACGTTTAAAGAATGCTGATATAGAAGTCACTGCCAACTTTTTTTCTCGTGTCCCTCAACTTTAAGTAAATTAATTTTTGTAGGAAGCCCTCCTGAGTATCCACCGAGACCTCCACTTTTCGAAATGACTCGATGGCATGGAATAAAAACCGCAATGGGATTTTTCCCAATTGCTGAAGCAACTGCTCGCACACTCAAAGGATTTCCCAGGGCTTCTGCCATCTCAAAATAGCTTACAGTTTTTCCCCATGGAATATTGATTAGCTCACTCCATACTCTCTTTTGAAAAGGAGTTCCAGAAGGTTCCATTTTAAATGAGAAACCCTTTCTTTTACCTTCCAGATACTCATAAAGTTGCTTTTCAACTTTAAGAAGAAAGGGATTCTCTTTGTTAAACTTTCCTTCAGGTTTATCCCAGTCAGCCCAAACAAGAACATTCGACTTGGCCCCCAAGTAAAAAGCATGTCCGAACAAATTAACTTTAAGATATTC
>CAYWMU010000037.1:0-18505 GCA_964459395.1 uncultured Bacteriovorax sp. | reverse complement strand
TGGTCGGGGTGATTGGATTCGAACCAACGACCACCTGCTCCCAAAGCAGATACGCTACCAGACTGCGCTACACCCCGAACATTGAAAGAGACATAATATTTAAAGCTTATTTTGCGTTTTGTCCATGTTTTCTTTAAAGAAAGATAAAGCATTTTTCACAGCTCTGGCGCGATGCGAGAATTCGTTTTTCCATTCGGGAAGATTCGCTACACTTTCCGACTTTCCTTCTGGAATAAATATCGGATCATAGCCAAAACCATGATCACCTGAAATATGATGGGCGATCTCCCCTTTCATTCTTCCTTCAAAAAAATAAACCTCATCATCAGAAAGATAAAAGCATAAAACGCAAACGAAGTGAGCAGTACGCTCTTTAATATCTTTCTCTGAATAAAGGTTTAAAAGTTTTTGGCATTTCTCAGTATATGATGGTGACTCAGGAGCAAACCTTGCACTTTGCACACCTAAGAGTTCAGGGAAGGCATCTAGAACAAGTCCTGAGTCATCGGCAAGAGTAGGAGTTTTAAATTTTTTAAAGTAACTCTGGGCCTTAATAAAAGCATTTTCTTGGAAAGTTGTTCCCGTTTCATCTACATCAATGGCTTCTGGGACCGAAGAGATATTAATAGTATTTGAAAATAATTCTGAAAACTCTTCGGCCTTATGTGAATTACTAGAAGCTAGAATGAAATTCATTAGAAAGCCTTCAATATTTCTTGTTGAGCTTCAGTAACTTTAACCATTGCTTGCTGAGCACAGGTAATCAAGTCCTGTAATTGTTCAAAAGAGAATGGTTCCCCTTCAGCTGTTCCTTGGATTTCTACGAATTTTCCAGAAGCCGTCATCACAACGTTCATATCTGTTTCACAGCTAGAGTCTTCTTCATAGTTAAGATCTGCGATAATTTCATTATCTTTACTTATCCCAATTGAAATAGCCGCTAGACCGTCTTTAATCGGAGAGGCCGGTAGGAGTCCGTCTTTAATGAGTTTCCTAACCGCAATCTCCAAAGCAACATAGGCCCCTGAAATTGAAGTGGTGCGGGTCCCTCCATCAGCAACAAGTACGTCACAGTCTATAAGAATTGAGCGCTCTCCTAGAGCTTTTAAGTCAACAATGGAGCGAAGAGATCTACCAATGAGTCTTTGAATTTCTTGGGTTCTTCCAGATGGGCCCTTTCTTTCGCGATCATTTCTAGAGTGAGTGGACCCTGGAAGCATAGAGTACTCAGCCGTCACCCAGCCTTGTCCCTTACCTTTTAAAAAATTGGGTACAGATTCTTGAACAGAAGCGGTAATATGTACTTTAGTGTTCCCGAATTCAGCAATCACTGAACCAGAGGCATAGGGATTAATGTTTGGGGTGAATTTTATAATACGTGGTGTAGCTCGTTTGATTGGCATAGGTAAACCTCTATGATTAGACATATTCATTTAGACCATTGTGATTCTACACAAGATGTACTTAAAGAACAATTAAGCCTTAATAATGGCGAAAATCTTCTTATCAGCTGTGATCATCAAACAAGTGGTAGAGGACGAGGAGATCATAAATGGACTCCTATGCCGGGTAGTTTATATATGTCATTCACTGTTGCTCCGTCGATTGTTCCAAGTTTTACAGCAATAGAATTATCCGTACTTGTAGCTGATTTCTTTGATGGCTCAAAGCTCACTTTAAAGTGGCCCAATGATATCTTTAATCACCATTATAAGAAGTGCGCAGGTATATTAATTCAGCAATCTCAAAATCAAATGTTAGCAGGAATTGGAATTAATCTTTTTTCAAGCGTTGAACATTTCGGAGGAGTTTTTGAACAAAACTTCGAATGTAATAAAAAATCCTGGTGCTGGGAGCTTGCCAAGTTTATCAACGAGAATCGTTTTAAAAGCATTCAAAGTCTAAAAGAAAAGTGGATGGAGAAATGTCACCATCTGGGAGATCACGTAATGGTCGTCGATGGTAATGAGAAGGTTCACGGATATTTCAGAGGCCTGGGAGACTATGGAGAAGCCCTCATTGAAAACAATGAAGGCATCCATAAAGTTTACAATGGTAGCCTAAGATTTTTTAATCCTGATCTTCAAGAACTTTACTAGAGATTTTCTTTAACTCTGAACGAATTAAGTTTTCTGCTAGGTCAGGGATCATTTCCCAAGCAATTTTTTCAATTTTCTGCGAGAAAAGCTCATCAAGATAATCTTTAACATATTTCTGAACAAGAGCTTCTACTTCCTCTTTAGATACTGAAACGATAGGCGTTTCTTCCATTTTAATTTCTGGAAGAACATCATCTTTATCTAGTCTTGGAAATAAATCATCGTCTGAATGTACAACTTGCTCTGGATGCTTTTCGAAATCTGCTAATGCGCTAGAGACATCACTCTTTAGTTCTTCAAACTCATCAGCTTTCCAAAGATCAGCTTCAACCTCATCCTTAATCATCTCTTCGAGATGACCAATATCAGTCTGTTCAGGAGTGTAGTTATCCTCAAACTCAATTTCTTCAGGAAATTCATTGAAGTTATCTAAAGAAATAAGTTTTGATTCTTTGTTTTTTTCTTGTGTGCCTCTTGGCTTAATTTCAGGATACTCTAAATCTGCTTCGCTAGGAGTTGCTGCCTGAGGAGTATCAATCTCTTCAGCTAGAGTTTCAATAACAGGAGGTAAGTCTACCATTGGCCCTGTATCATTATTCTCCTCATTAATCACTCCAGGAATACTCATTCCCCAATCACTCATCTCTTTATCGAGGGCATTGAAGTTTGATTCAGGAGTTGAAATAGGATCAGGTATATTAATTTGCGGTGAAACCTTCTCTACAGTGTCGTTTACCGTCCACTGAGACTCTAAGTTATCAAAGGAAGATGTTTCTTGAGGAGGGTGAGAGATTCCAGGCTCCTCATGTGTAAGTTGCTTACAGATAGAGATAAACTTATTTGAATCAAATGGTTTAACAATCTTATCTGCCGCCCCACATTTCTCCATGGTAGCGTCATCAACGGTATCAAAGGTTCCAAGTAAAAAGAGAACCTGTGTTGATGGCGATTTCGCCTTAATTCGCTCTGCAAGTTCAGGACCTGAAAAGTTGTCGGATAAGTTAAAGTCTAAACAAACTAAGTCAGCATGTTCTTTATCAAGTTGATCAAAAAGTGCTTCTTCTGACAAACATTCGACCAGCACATAAGGCTGTTTGGCCAAAGTGATATTGATAACTTTCTGTATCGTTTGGCTGTCATCAGCAACTAAAACTCTATAACTCATCCCTGAATTCTCCTATTAGTCTAAAATTATAGAGGTCAGGGATGCCTATGTGAATGAAAAAGTTAGTACTCAAGTAGCATAGCTGCTTGATTATCAACATTACCTTTAGAATTGGATAGTTTCAGTAGACTATTCAAGCGCTCTCCAGAATCCAAAGCGGGACGCGATAAATGATAAAGACTCTCTTCCTCGCTTACCGTTCCGAAGATTCCATCTGATAGGAGGAGTAATTTATCACCTCCAATAATACGCACTTCTTTAAGAGTATAGGTTAATTCGGGATACATTCCTAAAGCATTTAAAGGTGTTGAACGAAATTTTCCTTCCATGGGTCCTTTAGAGAGAAACTTCATATCATCTTCTTGAATAACCTTAATCAAATTACCTTCTCTGAAGTGATAGGCACAACAATTTCCAATACCCACTAACACCATTACGCTATCGGCTTTGGCACCAACAACAGTGCTTATTCCCGCTCGCTGATTAATAGACTTAAGACTATTGGCAGAGAGAAGAGATTGGTGAGCATTTAATAAAGCATTAACAAGAGCATTACCTTCTAACAGGTTTCTAGGATTATAATATAAGGGCATTGTAGCATTGGGATCATCTGCCAACTTGGTATAGAAGCTTTTCAGATTATGTTTAAAGTTCTCTCCAGCGATATCACCAACTCCAGAGCCACCAAAAGCATCCAAAATAAAATAAAGGTCATTCTCGAAATCAAACTCATAACCATCTTCATTGACTTGGAGATAGGGTCCTTGATGAGTTTTAGCAGCATATGATTTTAATCGCATAATTACTCCAGATAAGATTTCAGCTTATCAGTGGCCTTCTTGTAATACTCACTATCAGTCGGAGAGATTTGCTGAACTTCTTGAAGCTTTTCTTTAGCATCATTAAACAGCGAAAGTGATTCAGAAATAATCGCTTCTCGGTACAATCTCTTAGAACGAGTATCAATTTGATTTTTAATACTATCAATCTCATTCAATGCTTCAGCATTAGTTGGTTCAACTTTCAATATTCCCAGATAGGCATCATAAGCATTCTTGAGATCTTGTCCCTCTTTCAAAGACCTTGCTCTTCCCAGAAGAGGACCCAACTCCTGGGCCAATTCAGACTTGGCTTCTGCAAGCATGTCACTAGCTTCTTTAATAAGATCTTCGTCATTACCTTTTCTATTAAGAAACTCTTCTAACTTCAGAATGGCACGATACCAATCTCTTTTCAGGAAAAAAGTTTTGCCTGGAGCAAGAGCATCTACCATGGTTTTTCTAGCTGCTTCCTTTGCGGCCAATTCAAGTCGACGACGCTCTTCTTCTTTTTGCCAAACTTCTAGTTCGAGCTTGAGCTGCTGTATTTCCATGTTTTCAGGGTCTTTTTCTACAATTTGAGAAAAATAACTTTCAGCTATTTGAACTTCTCTATTTTTTACAGCTTCGCGTGCTTTAACGAGCAACTCATCAATGACTTTCTTTAAAGCAATTCGCTCTTCATCTGCTCTCTTCTTCGCTTCAAGTTCTTCTAGCTGTTTTAAGCCTAGCTTCGTTTGTTCTAAATATGTTTGGACATTTTTGTACTCAGGATCAATTGCAACAACTGATTCAAACTCTTTTAAAGCTTCAAAATATTTATTTTGCTCAAAAAAACTAACTCCTAATTCATAAGCAACATTACGTCTATTTTCTAGCTCTGGACTTAGCTGAATTTTTGACTTATCGGCTTCTTCAACCTTAGACTCTGCTACCTTTTGAGGAGGAGGAGCTTCTTCAGCTGGCTCATAAAGAAAAGTATAACCAAGAGCAAGTCCGGCTATCACATAAATAGCTTTCTTTCTTTTTTGAGGGTTCTTCCAGATTCTCTTTATAAGACTCTTTTCTTCTGGCTCTTCTGAACCATCAAAATCTAAGTCTCCTTCTTCAAGATCAACCTCTTCCTCTTCATACTCTTCGGTTTCAATGACCTGTCCTGATTCAACCGGCATTAAGCGATCAGCTTCGGCCTCAAGAAGGTCAGACTTAATATTTAGAGTAAAAGTTGTTGAACCAATCAGGAACTCATCTCCTGTAAGGATATGAGCTTTATTGATTCTCTCTCCATGGAGCAAAGTTCCGTTTGAAGAATTTAAATCTTCTAGTGTGATTTCATTACCATTTTTTCGAAGGACAGCATGAACAGATGACACTTCCGGATCATTCAGAATGATCTGACATTTATTGGGATCTCTTCCAATAAAAACTTCATCCGTATCAATTTGATATCTATCATAAGGAGCGTATTCTCCAAAAATAACAAGTTGATAGTTAATAAAGGCTTTTAAAAAACGAGTACCTTCGTCCCTATCTTCAAATCCACCACCGTCGCCATCTCCGCCGAAGGAATCTAACTCTCCCCCGCCGAAGTTATCAGAGTATTCATCATCACCAAATGATGAAGCCTCCTCACTAGATTCATCCGTACTTACCAGATCCATACTCTCTTCATTATTTGAGTAATCAGAATCTAGGTCAGAGTAACTATCTTCTTGATAAGATTCTTCTGTATCAAAGCTTTCAGAATCCGTGTTTGAATCTAAATCTGTAATAGAATCAGAAGAATCTGAACTTACTTCGGAAAGTATCTCTGTAGCTTCTTCAATGTGCTCAACAGGATCGGGTATATCTGAATCAGGAATATCATCATTTGATGGGATAACAGATTGTCCCTCTATTTCTTTTGCGGCGGTCCTCGGAAAATCTACAGCTATTAAAGTATACGGACCGAACTTAATTTCTTCTCCACCGAATATTTCTGCTTGAGAAACAAGAGATCCATTAATAAGAAGAGTCCCTAATTCTGAAATCTTTTCGCAAAACCATTTTTCGTTCTGGTTTTTAAGAACGAAATGATGTCTTGAAATTAAAGGATCATCTATGATGACATGACAGTCATCCGACCTTCCTATAAAAATTTCATAACTTCCGTACGAATCAACAAAGTCTAATACGACTTCATTAAGGGGTACGTTGTTTTTTAAGACAATGAGTTTCACCTGACTCCAATCCTAGTTTTAGTTCTAAATCCCTAATCTGCTTTTCGGCATTTTTATATCTAGCATCTTCTGGAACTGTATAAAGTAATCGAATAATCGAACAATATGAAACAATTGCACTTTGATATTTCAACGATTCCTCGTCTCTCTGAGCCTTTACAATGAAGTCTTCAATTGATTGATCCAGATGTTCTTTAGTCTTACGTAAGTAATATTCTGCCTGAGCGTCACCTGGGGCAATGATAAGGGCCAAGTTAAATTCATGAATGGCGCGAAAATAATTCTTTTCCCTGAACTCTCTTAAGCCCCTCTGATAGATACTATTTAAACGTTCTTTAACTTGTTTATCTTCATTGGCCTGTCTTTTTTGTAAGGCCTGTACATACTCATTTGTTACATCTTGGTAAGCAGGAACTTTCTTAGCAGGTGCTTCTGCAGGAGGTGCATCTCCGTCATCAAAGAGGAAAACCGCCATAAAGACAATGGCAAGTATGATGATAGGCACCATGGTCTTTTTCTTATCGGAAGTAGCGCTATCCTCACCTTCTTCTTCTTTCTTTACAAGCTTAGGCTTTACAGTCACATCTTGTTTGGCAAACTTGAATACAGTCTGACCGATAATGATTCGGTCTCCAATTTTAATTTTATGCTGAACGGCTTTTTTATCATTTACTACGACACCGTTCTGAGAGCCAAGATCAGTTACAATCCAATCGTTTCCGACTTTTGTAAATTCTGCGTGTTCTCTACTGGTTTTTGAATCATTAATCCTAATGTCTGCTTTTTCAGAACGACCAACAACAAGTCGATTACCTATTAGATAATAGGTTTCGCCTTTATTGGGCCCAGTCAAACAAATCAGCTTGAAGTAACTTCCAGCTTCCTTTGGTTGATCAAAGTTTTTAAGAACTAATACATTCTTTGCCATTAATCATTCTTCACAAAGGTTATATAAAACGCTTTTGCAAATCTATCCTTCCCCATTAAAGCTGCGACATTGATGACCATATCTTTTCCACCAATCTCGTAGTGCTCATTATAATTACTACCTTCGTTATTTGCAGATTGATCACATAAATCAATCACAGTGGCAGCAAAGCCTTGATCTCGGGCCGTATCGAGTAAGCTTTGTCCTGCTGCTGAATTCTCTCGAAGTCCAATCAAGTCTTCGCATTCAAGATTGAGATGCTGAATAACCTTTTGTGAATCAAGAATCATTACTGGACCTTGAGCTCCTTGCATGAATTCTTGTAAGCTTCGAACATAAGGTCCATCTTCTTCAAGGGTTTCCATTTCTCCTGAATCTGTATTTTGCAATTCTTTAATCCGACTAAGAATACTGTTGATGGTATTCCTTAATGGATTTAGCTCTTTAAATAAGAGATTTGATTCTAACTCTTTTTGACGACCGCGAAGCACTTTCTCAATTTGAAAGCGCATTTCCTCAAGAGGTTTTGTAGTCATGTAATAGAGTATTCCAAAGAAAATGATGGCCACCATTCCGGAGGTCATCAAGGACTCCAGGTAAGCCTTAGAGTTATTGGAAGCTTCCTTGGCAAGAGAACTAGGAGAAAACTCGAGAGTAACAATTGCCACCACCACGTCTCGTCCAAGATTACTATCATGGGCCTTAATAGCGCGAGCAATACCAATATTATTTCCACCTAAGTCTTTAATAATTTCTTTGTCTTGATTGCTCTCAACTCGATAAAGGCGTAGGGCCTCTACTGAAAAAGAGTCATTAACAATTGTATTTAGCTCCGAGACAGGACGATAGACTCGTCCTTCAATATCAAAGACCTTGTAACGTCTAACACCTTCAGCATCATCCCCTTCAAGAAATCCTGTATAAACTTGATCTAAATTTTTATCTCGAAGATAAACATTATTCAGCCTATCCACCTCAGCAACATACTGCTTACCCCTTAAAGCAATTTCTTTAATGAGAAGCATTTTTGAATCTCTTAGAACTGGGAGAATTGTTAAAGTGATATTACAAGCAATGAAAATAAATAATAAAATTCCTACAAGAGCGGCCCATTCATATTGTTCATTAAAACTATAAACAATAGGCATAATTTTATTTTTAAAGAACCAGATGGGTTTTCCTAGTAAGGATTGTGGAATAGGTTCTACTTTCTGTTCATCATAGTCTTCTCCATCATCTGATGATTTTAAGACCTTCTTTTTAATGATGACTTTCTTTTCAATAACATACACAAATTGAAAGATTACATTTGGTAGAGCAATCTTATCTCCATCCTTTAATGTGATCTTTTTAATAATTTTCCCATTAACAATTGTACCATTGGCCGAGCCCAGATCTTCTACAAAGGCAGTATCGCCATTAACAGTAATCTGAAGGTGTTTCTTTGATACGCCATCAGCAGAAATAGCGATATCGCATTCGTGTGAACGCCCAAGAGTATTCTCTCCTTCGTTAAGGATAAACTCTTTTCCGCGAAGTTTTCCACCAACTGCAACTAACTTAAACAACTTCTACCTCCAAAACATCCCCTTCTCTAATATCTAACGGTAGTTTACCTGCTGGGAGCTCAAGAGTTTTTGAGGCCTTCAAATATATCCAAGTCATTCTCCAAGGCTTAAGCCCTCTGATAATTTTGATCACTTTGTATTGTGAATTAAGGAATGCCACATCCAATGAGTATCTCATGAAACATGTATGAATTGAGTTACAAGGGTCTAGTAGTAATCCATCCGCACCTTGAGGCGGCTTTGATCTAAACATTAAGCCAAGAATTCTTGTCACCATGTTGTCAGCTACAAGTATCTTGTCAGAAATACATTTGTTATTATGAGTTACCCTCAACATTACATTTTCCCTGACATCATATTCAGCACCATCGGAGCAAAGATTGCTACGAGAACAGCTGGAAGAATAAAGAAGATCATCGGAATAAGAATCTTGGTGGCAGCAGTGGCCCCAAGTTGCTCTGCTCGAGATGATCTTTTTACACGTAATTCATTTGATAATTGTTTTAATATCGGACCAATGGATGCCCCTACAGAATCCGCCGCAATGAGAGTTGCACAAAACGAGTTAATTTCAATCATGTTTACTCGCCAACTCATCTGTCTTAAACCTTCAGCTCTGGATGAACCGATCTTTGTCTCTCTAATTAATGTTTCAAATTCTTCTACAAGCGGACTGGCCGGAGCTTTTTCAATAACCCGCTGAATAGCGGCCATAAAATCCAAACCAGCTTCAACTGAAAGCGCGAGCATATCTACAATAAATGGCATGGCCCGAAGGATCTCTTGATTGCGCCTTTGAATTTTTCCGTTGAGCCAGATATTTGGATAGTAAAATCCAACAATGGCCATTACAGGCGTTAAGGACAATGGCCAAGTTTCTTCCAAGAAAGCTCTTAGTCCCAAGAAAACAAAAGGGCCCCCAAGAATCATAAATAATTTTAAAGCAACAAATTCCTCGGGACTTAGTTCTTTTAACAATCCTGCATTAGCTAGTTTCTGTCGATATTTGGCCCGAATTTTAGTTTTATTTTTCGAGCCTTGAACCATTGGAAGGAAGTATCTTTTGTAGAAAGGTTTCGTTACCTTTACTATAAAATCAACTTGCTTTGTCTTATCCACTTCAACTTCATCTAAAGCTTCGCTTGCTTTAAATTTATCCTGATCTTCCATGAAGACACGAACAATAATAAAGATAGCAATGAAGATAAGAGCGAGAGGTGAATAAAAAAGCAGATTATGAGCTTCTCTTGCTTTTTCAACTTCTTTAGTAAAATAAGCGAGCGAAGCATCTTTGGTTAAAGTTAAAGCACATCGATTATCTTTTCGAGTTAACTCGAGTGCTGAAAGTCCCTCCCTATCGAGGAAGATCCTATTCTTCAACCATTGGTTTCTATCAACAGCAATCGTTAATGAAGAGTTGGGAACAAAGTTCTTTGAATCAAATGTTACAGCTTCTAAAAAGAGAGTACACTCTCGGTTATTAACCGTTGTACCAATAACTCTTAACTTTCCTAAACTACCGGCAGGTGTTTTATAAAAGTAAACATTACCTTTTAATTCATCAGATAGAATTATAGGTCTCTCAGAATAATTCATCTGAGACTGACTGATACAACTTGCATTAATATGAGAAAATTCTTTCGGGCAAAGCGAACCCTGTGCCAATAGGTCTGGCATAAAAAATAGTTGAAGAATGGTAAAGAGGATAAATTTCAACATCCTGTTTTTTTTATCAACTCCCAAAGGTTAGCTTTGTTCATACTTCTAGAGTAACAAATTTCGTCTAACCGTTGGGAATTTCAAGAAACAGGAAAAATTAACCTATACTGAGCTTAGATAGTTGATCATTTAACTGAGCAATTAAGACTTTGCTCTCTTGGTTTTTGAAAACTTTTGCAACATCAGGAATATAAATTGGTCGATAATCAGAAAGATATTCTTTCTTACACTTCTCCACTCTATGGAGCTTGGTTTCGATGTCGTCCTTAAGAAGGACTCTTTTCTTGATCGCTTCATTTACAACCTTGTAGGCCTTCTCCGCATCTTCCATAAAGCGATAAAGGAGGATGTCAGTTCCAGCTTTAAGGGCCATCACTGCTGCCTCTTCTATACTGTACCTATCTGCTACAGCTTTCATCTCCATATCGTCAGTGATGATGATTTTTGAAAATTTGGTCTCTTCCCTCAAGAATTTGTAGGCCTTTTCAGACAGGCTGGTTGGGGTTTGGTCATCAATAGCATCAACCATTAAATGGGCCATCATCATCATCTCGACTCTTGATTTCGAGGCTTTGATAAAAGGCTGCAATTCTCTATTTCTTAACTCCTCAATGGAAGTTTTCACATAGGGAAGATCAAAGTGGGAATCTTTAAAAGTATTACCATGCCCAGGAAAGTGTTTGGCGCAAGCGATGATACCATTAGTTTGCAGACCTCTGATAGCAGCAGAGATATGCTTCTCAACAGTCTCAACATCTTCCCCAAAGGCGCGATCGCCAATAACTTTATTTTCAGGGTTTGTTAAGATATCACAGCAAGGGGAGTAACAAACATTAACTCCACATGCGGATAACTCTTTTGCAAGAAGTTGATGAACTTCGAAAGTTATTTTAGGTGAGTCCAACTTTGAAAGGTGAAGCATCGGTGGAAGTTGAGAGAAGTGGGTCTTGAAACGTACGACTCTTCCTCCCTCTTGATCCACTGATATGAAAAGTGGATATTCATCTCTTTCTTTTTGAATAGCATTAACAAGTTCTGCTAACTGAGCAGGGTCTTGATAATTATGAGCAAAAAGAATAATTCCTCCGAGCTTTGAGTTTCTGATAAACTCAGCTTCTTCAGGAAGAAGGGTTAGCCCCTTAATGCCAGATATTATTAATTGACCTACATTATCCATCTTTTACTCCATTTCTGCCGAAATACTCTGTCCAACTGGCAACAACGTAATTCCTTGTGCGACCCATGCTATCTTAACTAAGTCAAAACTTTCTGAGAAGTGATAGAGCAATATCTGTCCCGCCAACTCAATAACAATCCGGTGACCATCTTTATCTTTACCTTCATAACGGGCCAAAGCAGTCATGAAAAGTTGATCAGTCACTCCACTCAGCATTTCCTTATGATAAGGCCAAGTGTCCCAGACAACAAAAAATTCTCTACCTTTTTGTGAATTTATCACCGAGGAAAGAATTCCATTGTAAGTCAAACATTCTGCAATCTGATTGTAAAAACAAAACTGTTCATGGCGAGGAAACTTGAAGCTCTCAACTCTCCTCTTACCACCTGCTGGCTCAACAATGGCCCTCATAGCTTTATTTTTTACATCCAAGCGGAGAGAAGATTTATGAAGCTTACCATCTAACCATACCTCATAATCAGAGGCCATTGGACGAAATGTATTAACTCTTCCCTTCTTACCTTTAATACTCCCCGGCTGAGAGACCATAATGCTTTTTTCGTATAACTTCGATCCATCTCGCGAAGAGATGGTCGATCTATTGACAACTTTTTTATTGATTGTTTTTTTCTCTCGTGTGAATTTGAAGTCCCCTGAAACATCATGGTAATTATAATGCTGAATAGAATCAGCGGGTACCTTAAGCTGGCCAGCCGAAGAGCAAGAAACGATAGAGAGGAGTAGGATAATTTTTTTCACTAGATGAAATTCTCAAAATCTTTATTAGAATCAATCGATCTCAGAAGTTCATTAATTTTTTTACCCAGAAGGTTATCAATCTTTGAACTTAAGTTAGGGAAATTAACTCCAACCTTAAACTTTTTAACTTTTTCCGCAATATAAGGAACCACATAGACAACCTTCGCTTCTGGAATTGTGATAACTTCGTCTGGAAAATGAATTTCTAAGTTTTTATATACCTGATCTTTAATTATGAATTTTTCTTCTAGTTCAGAAATATGAAGAGCTAGACCAGTGGTTGATAAATCCTGAACTCTTACTTTAACGTATTGTTTCTCCGAGTCACCTTTATCAACGAGTTTCAAATAGTTTTTAAACAACTGTTTACGGCTCACTCCTGTATTGAGACTAACCACACTTGAATCTTCGATCAGATGATCAACGTGAAAGAGTGCATACACTTCGTAAATAGGATATGTGAGAAGTCGATAGCTTGATCTTCTTTCTGACTTGTATAAAGTTTCTCCAACATTAAACAAGGTGTAGCCTTTAGCACTTTTAGAAATAACCAATTCACAGAAAAAGTTCATACCACGAACTTCAAAACTACCTAAAAGCTTGGCCCCCACAGCAAAAAGAACCTCCTCATTATCAACAACAAGCTCGTTGCGGTCTTTGTCAAAGTGAGTTGCTTTAAAGCTATGTTTTACTTGAGAACCTTTCTGCCAAACAATAATTTTTTCTCCTAGAGAGACAAGCTGATTAAACCGGCTTGTCTTTTCTTCTGGAGTTTGTTTGCTAAAAAAAGTTTGTGACATATTAGCTGAGTGTTGTTACCTGACGTAGAAGAGTAATCGTATCTAAAGCGATACCACATCCACGCACAACACAAGTTAGAGGATCTTCAGCCAAGGCAACAGGTAGACCTGTCTTTTCCTTGATAAGAACATCTAAATTAGAAAGTAGAGAACCACCCCCGGCAAGAATAATACCGTTATCAACGATATCTGCAGCTAATTCAGGTGGAGTTTTTTCTAGAGAAGTTTTGATCGCTTCCACTACTTCAGAAATAGGATCTGCAAGTGCTTCTCTGATTTCATCTGAAGTGACTTCGATAGTTTTAGGAGCACCGGCAATCAAGTCGCGTCCTTTAACTTCATAAGTTTTAACTTCATCATCAAAAGGATAAGCATTACCGATAGACATTTTAATCATCTCTGCTGTTCTTTCACCAATGAGAAGTGAGTACTTCTTTTTGATATAAGAAACAATTGATTCATCAAATTTGTCTCCGGCCACTCGAACAGACTTAGAGAAAACGATACCACCAAGAGAAATAACAGCAACCTCAGTCGTACCACCACCAATATCTACAATCATATTTCCAGACGGATCTGTAATAGGAAGCCCAGCTCCAATGGCTGCTGCCATTGGCTCTTCAATTAAGTAAACTTCACGAGCTCCAGCTTGTTCTGCTGATTCTTTCACTGCACGTTTTTCAACTTGTGTAATTCCAAAAGGGATACAGATAATGATTCTCGGCTTAATTAGTTTTGAACCATTCAAAGATTTCGTTATGAAATAGCGTAACATCGCTTGAGTTACTTCGAAGTCCGCAATAACGCCATCCTTCATTGGACGAATGGCCCTAATTGATCCTGGAGTTCTTCCAAGCATCTCTTTAGCTTCTTTACCAACAGCTAAAACTTTTTGCTCTCCTCTAAAACCATGGTGAACAGCAACGACTGAAGGCTCATTAACAATAATCCCACGATCCTTGGCATAAACCAGTGTGTTAGCAGTACCTAAGTCAATGGCCAAATCATTGGAAAACCAATCGAGCATTTTTTTAAACATAAAAACATTCCCAGCGATAAAGTAATTTATTTGTATAAAAATTTAACATCTCACAGGGAGTCGTACAAGAAGTTATCAAAAGAAAGATTTTATCCCGATCATTATACTCGGACATCATTAGCTTGGTGAAATTGGAGCACTCGATTAAACTAGAAGCTTTCAAGGCGGTTTTCATGGACGAAAGAAATAAGTTTCCAAGTCACTTTTTAACAACTCAATTTGTAAAGTACATTGATGCTGGAGAGATTCGAGCTACCATTGAAACTCTCGCACATATGATCTCAGAAAAATACAAGGGGCAAGAACTCGTTCTCATCGCTCCCCTCAAAGGAAGTAATACCTTTATGGCGGACTTAATCCGTAACCTCAAAGGGGTAAAGGTTTATATCGATTTCGTTAAAATCAAAGCTCTGGGTCGCGGTCAGGAGTCTCAAGGGACAATGACCATGACTAAAGATATCTCCACGAACCTTCTTGATAAGAACGTTTTGATTGTTGAAGAGATTGTGGATACTGGTCGTGCGCTAAACTTTCTCATTCAAAGAATCCACCTCAGCTCACCTCGAAGCATTAGTGTGGTGACCCTCTTTGATAAGCCGTATAAGAGAGTCATCAATATTAAGCCGGAATTCATTGGTAAGAAAATCGAAGACCAATTTGTCGTTGGTTACGGCCTTGATCTTGAAGACTACGGCCGCAACTTTCAGGATCTTTATTATTTGAAATATCCTAATTAAAAAGTCTTCTTACCTGACCTCTAGTGATGATCATGGAATTCATCTTCTTGATCCAGATGCCATCACTAAAGGTCCAGTATGTAGACAGACCAGTTAACTTGCCTTGCTTTTTAAGATTATTGTCTAAACTGTCACGATCTGAAGAATTCAGAGAACTCTTGATAATATCATGACCTAAAATCATAGCATCTAATGCCAGAACTTCTGTAATGCTAGGAGTTCTTCCGTAAAGCTCTTTATAGTTATCAAGCATTGATTGATTGGCCTCTTCCGGATCATCGCCCACAAAATAAAGAGTACCTAACTTTCTTTGCTCTTTTACCATCGTATTATAAACCCAAGACGGGCCGCCTACGATCTTGAGATTCTTAGCATCGAAATAAGACAGTGTTGGAATAAGTTGAGTGGCCTGGTGAGGGTAACTCGCTAAAAAGACCCAGTCGAAATCAATCACTGGTGGTAGCGTCTGAACTCGACGAATAGAAGACCTTTCAGCCGAATAAACATCTTGCAAGAGTTCGAGTTCTTCCGATCTTTCTCTTGGGTATTCAAGTCCTAAGAAAAGTTTGACGGCATCTCGATAATCATGAGTGCTCTTAGGAAAAGAAGCAATACTTGAAATCTTTAAGCCTTTCTCAGCTCCTTTACGCCAGATCTCATCGATATAGGCCTTCCCTCCTTCGTCATCAGGAAAGATGACCCCAATACGGTTTCCAAAAGTTTTAATCATCTGATCAGATACCAAGGCTTCAACTTGTGATTCAATGGAACCTTGAATTTCAATTAAGTGATGATTCTTTTCTTCTTTAGGTAAGTTAATTTGAGAAAGGGAAATATAAAGTACGCCGTACTTTCTGGCCTCTAGGTATTCAGACTTCGCCGTTTCGGGGAAGAGTCCTCCGATAATAAATGAAACTCTGTTCTCACGGATGAGATCTAGAATTGCTTGAGCACCTTGGGCCGGAGAATTCATGGAGTCTTTAGTGAAGATAGTAATCTTGTTTCCATCAGCTAGTTTCTTAAGGCCTGTATCAACTCCTGATAAAGCCTTTTGCCCAAACGATGCATATTTACCACTTAAAGGAAGAACTAGACCCACATGAGAGCCAATCATACGTGAAGAGCTTTCTAGTCTAAATTCAAAATCTTTTACAAATCTCTTAACTTCTTCGTTGGTTTTAAATTCTGAGGATAACCACTTGATGACATCTTGAGTTCCTCTCTTATCACCATTGATGTAACGGCTTTCCGCTTCATTTTGTGCTAGAATGGCCAAAGCAGCATTCTCAGTTTTTTCAAAGCGATCTAAAATTTTAATTTTTTCTTTTTCTGTTAATTTAGTCCAAGCGTCCGTCATATTGGAAAAGAGTTTTGAGGAACGAACTTCATCCATACTTTTTACATTTTCCAACAAGAGCAGGACGGCAGACGTAACTAAATAAGCACTCTCGTTTTTAGAACCATAAGCAAGCACTAGCTGTCCGTATTTTTTTCTTTCTTCTGGTGAAAGAGAATCAAGCTCCACTTTTTTAATTGAACCATCTAATCGATCAAACTCTCCCAATCGAAAGTAAATACTGGCAAGATTTAACTGCACCTGAGAATAAAGGTGAGTATTTTTTGGAGCATTCTTTTCCGCAACTTCAAAGCTCATTAATGCTGCATCAATTTCGTTAAGGTTGAAAAGAATAACACCTCGTAAATTATACTTGAGGGCCATCTCAACTGGAGAAAGCGAACTATCTTCGAGTCTTGCGAGTTCATCAAGGGCCATTTGAGGTTCTTGGCCTTTAACATGGGATCTTGCGGCGTCTAAAGCAGATTTTGCAACAGGAGATATCTGGCTTTCATCTATCGTTTTACGTGGACTAATTTGAGTACAATTAGTCATGACTAGTAATAAAGCTAAGATGAAAAAACGCATTGATCTTCCTTTGAGAAACTAAAACAAAGTTTGAAAAGATTTTATCCTTTAAAAAAGTAAGGGGCCAGTACTGGCCCCTTTTTCTTCTGAGAAATTTTATTGGAAAAGTTCACGAACCCGATCGAAGAACCCTTTACTCATAGGGTTAGAATTTTGATCCAGCTCTCCTAATCGTATGAAAAGATCTTTTTGTTCTTTAGATAGCTTCGTAGGAGTTTCCACATGAATTGTGATGATCTGGTCACCAAAACCGTACCCACCTAGTTTAGTAATCCCTTTATTTCTTAGCTTCATTTTTTGACCACTCTGAGTCCCTTCCGGGATCTTCATCGCTACACGGCCACCCAAAGTTGGTACTTCAATTTCCGCACCAAGGGCCGCCTGAGAAAAGCTAATAGGAACTTCACAGTGAACGTCAAAGTCATCACGACGGAAGAACTCATGGTCTTGTATTCGAATAACAACATATAAGTCTCCACTCGGACCACCATAAAGACCAGCTTCTCCTTGACCGCTCAACTTAAGACGTTGACCTTCATCAATTCCTGCAGGAACTTTTACAGAAAGTTTTTCTTGTTTCTTCGTTCGACCAGCACCATGACAAGTTCCGCACGGATCCTTAATCATCTGACCTGAACCATGACACTTAGGACAAGGTTGAGCGATGGTGAAAAATCCTTGCTGACGTCGAACTTCTCCGTGTCCATGACACATATCACAGGTTGTCGGACCCGAGCCTGGTTTCGCCCCAGATCCCGTACAAGTTTTACAAACAACAGAACGATAGATTGAAATTTCTTTCTCACATCCAAACGCTGCTTCTTCGAAAGTAATGTCGAGCTCAGTTTGAAGGTCATCGCCCATTTGTGCGCGACTACGAGACCTACCGCCTCCTCTTCTTCTACCTCCGCCTAAGATATCTCCGAAAATATCTCCGAAAATATCACCGAGATCACCAAAATCACCGCCCTGGAATCCGCCGAAGCCACCTGGACCTCCGCCACCCATCTGAGCACCATCGTGTCCAAACTGATCATACATTTTACGTTTTTGATCATCTAACAAAATATCAGCTGCGTGACTTGCTTCTTTGAAGATCGCCTCTGACTCTTTGTTACCCTGATTTTTATCAGGATGGTGTTGCATGGCCAGCTTACGATAAGCTTTCTTAATCTCATCTTTAGTAGCTGTCCTTGACACTCCTAAAACTTCATATAAATCGCGTTTAGCACTCATAAATTCATCCGCATTTATTTAAAAAGGCCCTTCTCAAGAAGGGCCCAATACTTTTAGAAAACTAATTGATGAGATTACACCTCTTTGTAATCAGCATCAACTACATCATCTCCATCTTTCTTTTTTTCATCTGCTGATCCGGCCTGTTCACCGGTACCCGCACCGGCACCAGCATCGGCTCCTTGGTACATGAACTGGGCAAGGCTGTGAGCGACGTTTTGTAATCTTTCAGTCGCTGCTTTAATTTCGTCCAGAGATTCTGAAGTGAGTTTTGTTTTCGCTTCATTAATTGCTCCTTCAAGCTCAGTCTTCTTATC
>CAYWMU010000036.1:0-19227 GCA_964459395.1 uncultured Bacteriovorax sp. | reverse complement strand
AATGGTTGGAGCTTTGGATCTTTCGAGAAATATTCTCTAGAACTTGCTGAATATATCATTGGTCGCATTCCATTTATCGATCAAATACGTTTCGTTAACTCTGGAACAGAAGCTGTGATGACGGCCGTTCGACTTGCTCGCGGAATCACAGGGAAATCAAAAATTGTAAAATTTAATGGCTGCTATCACGGTCACCTCGATGCCATGCTCATTAAGGCAGGTTCTGGACTAGCTGGAACTGCAGAAGCCTCTACAAAAGGTGTCACTGACCTTCAAGCAAAAGACACTCTTATTTGCGAATTAGGTGACCTCACAGAGCTTAAAAAAGTATTTACGGAATTTGGTAATGATATAGCTGCTATATTCATCGAGCCTCTTCCTGCTAACAATGGTCTTCTTGTTCAAGATGAAACATTCTTAAAGGGCTTGAGAGAACTTTGTGATCAATACGGTTCACTTCTTGTTTTTGATGAAGTGATCTCTGGTTTCCGTATTGGCTTTGGCGGAATGAGTGAAAGAACAGGTATCAAGCCAGATCTTGTGACCTATGGAAAAATTATTGGCGGAGGAATGCCGGTTGGTGCTGTTGCTGGACCTAAAAAACATATGGAATTTCTAGCTCCTGTAGGACCTGTTTACCAAGCGGGAACTCTTTCAGGAAATCCTGTGGCCATGCGTGCAGGACTCGTTAACCTTCAGAAACTTACTCCAGAAGCGTACGAAAAACTTGAAGGCTATACTAAAAATATCGTCTCCATGCTGCAAGATTGGATGGATAAGAATGGTTTTGAAGATTATCAAATCATTCATTATGGTTCTCTTTTCTGGCCAATTAACACCAAAGAAAAGTTAACTAACATCACTCAACTTCCAAGCAATATGGGTGAGCGTTTTAAATCTCTCTTCGAAGTTCTATTGAACAAAGGGATCTATCTTGCACCGAATGGTTACGAGGTAGGGTTTGTCAGTCTCGCTCATGATGAGAAAGTCCAAGAGGAAATAAAAAAACGCCTATGGAGCTAAATAAGACTCGCCGCTGGTTTTATGGACTCACCCTCTTCTGGGTGATTTTCCTACTCCTCTTGGGGAGCTGGTGGCTTTATCTTGTTTTTAAACTCCATGCAGATTTAAGTGCCCTCAATCTTGAGGCCCTGGCAGGTCAAAAGCGCTTTCTTAATATGATGAAGTGGGAAGGAACTTTCTTTTTTGTTGTTCTCATTATTTTAGGAATTTCTCTTCTTATCATGTACATCCGAGACATGAGAAAATCTCAGGCCCTCCAGGCCTTTTTCTCTTCTCTTTCACATGAACTTAAAACGCCCTTGGCCAGTATGCGCCTTCAGGCCGAAGTGATTAAAGATCTCATTGAAGATGAAACTCATTCTCATGAGCAGCTTTCTAATCTCACAAGCCGTTTAATTGAAGACACACATAAGCTTGAAGGAGAACTTGAGAAGAGCTTGCAACTCTCTCGTATCGAAAATGATGCCCCTCTAAGCATGGTTCCCCTTTCTCTTGAAAGATATTTAAAACGTCATCAAACGAAAATGAAGGATACCCATCAGATCGAATTAGTATTTCAGGAAGGGGCAAGCGAAGTCATGGCCGATGAACTCGCACTTAATATTGTTTTTAGAAATCTTTTCGAAAATACAAAGAGACACCAACCTGATTCAAATAGAATTCGCATCACAAGTTATTTGCAGGGAAATCAAATTCATCTTCTTTATGATGACTTTGGTAAACCTTTTCAAGGAGACACTAAACTCTTAGGAAATCTCTTTTATAAATTCAACTCTACGAAAGGTTCTGGCATAGGACTTTTTTTGATTAAGAATCTTATGAGAAAAATGCAAGGAAACTTTGAGATACAAAATCAGAATCATCTCATTTTTCACTTAAGCTTTAATGCACCTAAAGGAGAGAGACTATGACTAACTTCTCTGTTCTTCTAGTCGAAGATGAAACAAATTTAGGTATTACATTAAGAGATTACTTAAGAGCAAAAAAGTTTGAAGTTGAATGGGCCTCCACGGCCAATGAAGCAAGAACGCAATTCATGCAGATGAAACCTGCTATCGTGATTCTTGATATCGGTTTACCTGATGGCAATGGCATCGATCTCGCAAAAGAGTTTCGTGCTGTTTCCAAGGAATGTGTACTCCTATTCTGTACTGCCCTTAATGACCCTAGTCTTCGAGTGGAAGGTTTTGAATTAGGTGCAGAAGATTACATTACAAAACCATTTGAGTTAAAAGAGCTAACACTACGTTTGGATCGAATTCTTAAATCGAGAAAAACAGCTCTTCATAATCCTGATGAGTATAAATTTGGTAAACTCACCTTTTGGCCGAAACGTTTTGAAATTGAAGACGCTCAAGGTCTCATCACGCCTCTTACTCAGAAAGAGTGCGCTATCCTCGAGCTCTTACTTGAAAATAAAAATGAAGTTACTTCAAGAGATAAGATGATTGAAAGCATTTGGGGAGAGAACAGTTTCCCTACTAACAGAACAATTGATAATTATATTGTAAAACTACGTAAATGGGCCGACTCCGATGAACAAGGAAATCTTCGAATTACTTCGGTAAGAGGAATTGGCTATAAACTTGAACTCAAAGGATGATTATGGACATTTTTGAAAATCGCGGAAATACACTCCCTGTTTGGTTCATGAGGCAAGCTGGTCGATACCACTCTCATTACCAGAATATAAAAAAAGACTCTGACTTCATGACAATGTGTAAGAACCCAGAACTTGCTTGTGAAATTACTCTTGGGCCAATCCAAGACTTTAATTTCAATGCGGCGATTCTGTTCTCTGATCTTTTATTTCCATTAGAGCAAATGGGTCTAGGATTAAATTATAAAGCAGGTCCACCAAGACTTGAGTGGCATCTTGAAACCCCTGAAGACATCAAGAAGTTAAAAATCACTCAACCAGGTAAAGAGTTTTACGCTTTCCAAGGTGAAGCTTGCAAACTCTTAAGAGAAAGACTTCCAGAAGACGTCACTCTTCTAGGTTTCGTTGGAGCCCCTTTCACTCTTTACACTTATGCTGTTGAAGGCAGTCATGCCGGAAACCTTGTAAGTGCGAAGAAAGGTCTTTTTGATGGTCGCTTTGAAGCTTTCTGCAACCTTCTTCTTCCTGAAGTACTTGAAGAGATGATTGTTCAAGCTGAAAATGGCGCTAATGCCGTTGCTCTTTTTGATACGGCGGCCGGTGAACTTTGTGTTCAGGATTACAAAGAGTTTATTGTTCCTAAAATTACTGAGCTTCTTAAAAACTTTAAATCTCGTTGTCCTAATACGAAGATCATCTATTACTCTAAACACACTCAAGCTCAATTTATTAAGGCCATGGACCTTACTCATATTGACGTTATTGGAGTTGACTGGAGATGTGACCTTGTTGAAATTCAGAACATTCTTCCGAAACACGTTTTCATTCAAGGAAACCTTGATCCAGCATGGCTTCACCTTCCATGGGAAATTTTAGAGAAAAAAGCCTCTCTTTATTATCAGGATCTTCGTGAGCGCGGACTTGATTTCTCTCGTTGGATTGCAGGACTTGGTCACGGTGTTCTTATTCAAACACCTGAAGAGAACGTTAGAAATCTCGTAAAACTTATTCAATCACAAAAGATCTAGAACATTTTCTGGTGGTCTACCTATGACGGCCCTATTGTTGGAAACAACAATAGGGCGTTCTAAAAGTATAGGATGTTCACTTATCGCTTTAATAATCTCTTTGTCATTTTCTAAATCAATATTCAGCTCTTGAAATACACTTTCTTTTGTTCTGAGTAGATCTTTTGCTGGTCTATCAAGCTTTCTCAAAACTTCTTGTAACTCACTCTCCGATAAAGGATTCTTCAAATACTCTATCACCTCAAAATGAACTTGGGCCTTCTCAAGAATGTTCAAACTCTCTCTACTCTTAGAACAACGAGGGTTATGGTAGATCACATACTTTTTCACTTTAAGCTCCTACAAAGAAATCCTTAGGTAGTCCTACTTGATGAAGGCGTCCAACATTAGAAGGAACAAGACCTGTAAACTTGAAAACATCATCTTTCAATGTTCCTATATCTTGCATAAGAATTCTGTCACCCTCCATACCAGCTACTTCAGAGACATTAGAGACGTGTCTTCTACCTTTCTTATCTCTTTTAACCTGGATGATGTAATCCACAGCAGAACTCACTTGGTACCTGAGTGCCCTTAGTGGCAAATCATAACCAGAGAGAAGATACAAATTCTCAAGTCTCATCAAACATTCACCAGGAGAATTCGAATGGATTGAAGTCATTGATCCTTCGTGCCCTGTATTCATGGCCTGCAGAAGATCAAACACCTCTCCTCCTCTCACTTCCCCTACTATTATTCGATCTGGACGCATACGAAGAGTATTTTTTAAAAGTTCTCTTATGGTTAAGCCTCCTTGATCTAAAACAGGAGGACGAGCCTCTAAGCGAACTACGTTGGGAAGATTAAACTTAAGCTCTCTGGTATCTTCAATAGTGATGACTCTTTCTGAAGGAGGGATTTCCTGCAACATTAAGTTAAGGAAAGTGGTTTTACCAACACCTGTTCCTCCAGAAACCACAATATTCATACGGGCCTTAATCATCAGTTTTAAGAACCTCACCCACTGCTCATCAAGACCAAAAATCCCTTTTGCCGTATCAAAAGTCTGAATACTTTTTGAATATCTTCTAATCGTCACTGCATGGGACACATTGGTATAATCTTTATGGATAATATTAACTCTCGAACCATCTGAAAGGTTTCCATCAAGAATTGGGTATTGAGCACTAAATTCTTTCCGGTTATATCGAGCAATATCTTTACAAAAAGCATCAATCTCAATTTCGCTGAACTGAACATCAAGTCGAATAAGTTCACCATCTTTTTCTACAAAGACATTATCAGGCCGATTAATAATGAGTTCTGAAATACCTGAAGCCTTACCTATCTCATCGAGAAGATCATAGATTCTGTTTCTGGCCATACTAAATCTTTGCATAGAGGACAAAATCTTGCTCTCCTATGCTTGCTCCATAACTTAAAAGGTTTTCAAACATTAACTGGCGATCACTGGTACTCATCAATTCATAAAAATCATCAATTTTCTTTTGTTGAGAGAGATGGTTGATAATGAGCATTTCATCAAAACTCATCAAAAGATGAGCGATAATAAGAATGAGCCAATCAATTCGCTCTGCTCTTCCCTCTAAAACACTAAGAACCTTGGCCACTTGAGGAGGGATTTGAATTAATTGTCCCTCTTTAAGAGTTTGCTGCTTAATATTGGCAAGTCTAATATAGAAACCAAGAAGATAAAGACGAGAATAACTTGATACTTCAAACTGATGATAAAAACTTTCAAATTTTTTGATATCTTCAATAACCTCTAAGTCGGTAACATGTGAAAACTTACCATAAAGACTTTTAGAGACATAAAGACTTGAAAGACGGTCTCGGAAACTTGACCAACCAAGTGCCGACATTACTTTCTCTATTCCCCTTCCATCATCAAACTCTGAGAAAGCTTTTTCCATCACCATCATAAGTGCCGGATTATTTCTAAGTATTTTGAAAATATCTGAAGGTTGAGGAGTTCCTCCCATATTAGATTTAAGCAGAGTAACAAACTCTTCCGGCATCCTAATAAAAGGTAATCTAAAAACGTTCAAACCTGACTCTTTTGCTTACTTTGGTTAAATATTTTTCTTTCTTTATTTAATCATAGTAAGTCATTTTTAAAAAGGGACTATCAAGTTGCACCTAAAAAGAATTTAGAGGAAAATAAGAATATGAGTTTACCATTTTACCACATCTACACCCCTAAGAGTTCTTCCTATGAGGACCTAGGAGATATACTCAACAAGGAAATGAATCTAAGACATCCTGCGGTTATCGGCCTCAAAAACCTAGAGTTCGATGTTCAAAGGGAATTCATTGGTCTGATCGAAAACTATTTTGCTTCAGAGAATCTCGATTACAACTTCCCTTACCCTCTTTACATCCTAACTGATCATGAGTCCTCTATATCCAATATTTCATTGATCAAAGATACAAATGAATTACCTATCTTTTACAAAAAGAAAGAAGGGAAAATGAATGTGAAGGAATCACATCTCATTTCAAAAAATAAACTTCTGCAACAAGAGATCTATAATACCGATGCAAAAAAAGGTGACCGAGTCCTTACTGAGTTTGGAAAGATGCACGCTATGATCCATGAGCTAGAGACTGAAAGGCTGATTTTGAAAGATTTAATGAAAAAAGTTTTAAAGGCAAAAAATGGATAAGAAAAAATTAGTTAAAATTGCTTCTCAAGAAGAACTCCAGGGATTCGAAGAGTTTATTGAATCTCAGCCCAAAGATACCAACTTCCTCCCTCGCCAGGCGAACAATAAAAAAGAAAGTTCATTTGAATACTTTGAATTTTTAACGACTGACTCTCAAAGACTTTTGAAAATAAAAAATCTTTTTTCTCAGAAATTACCTTTTATGACAAAATATAATCAGGCCCAGGTTTTAATTAAGCAGCAAAAAGCTGAAATCAATTTCATAAAAAACAATCTTTTTGTCATTAGTGACAAAAAGGACTCCCTCTATCGGAAGTCCTTAAGAGATGTTTTTGATAACTATTTTGAGCCACCTAAAGACAATTCTTTTTAGTTAAGAGTTGTATTAAGAATAATTGGTCCACCGATATGCTTAAATTCCTCACCCGTTAAGTTGTCAATCTCATAGCCATTCAATTGTTCAACTAGAATTTGATAAAGGTAGTTTTCAAAACGCGGAACTGTAGATAAACCAAACTGATTAGTGAACTCTTTAATTGATAGAGAAAGTTCTCCATCTTCAAATGGTTTCAATAAATACTCATCATTTCTTTTGAAGAAAAACTTTTGATAGAAGGTTTTAAGCTCTTCAATTTTAAGACCCATTTTAGCGCTTTCTTGTTTCAGATTTCCTAATGAGAAGTTAATGAAACTTGAAATCATAAGAGCTTCAAAATCGATATTATCTACTTGGTAATTGATATAAAAATCATCTTGTAAGAGATCCTCTTCCTTCAGCTTAAGAATCCCTTTAAAGAAAGTAAGCATGAATGGAACAAGTGCTGAAAAAGTTTCAATTTGTTGTTCCCAACGTCTAAGCGTTTCATAAGAATTAATTTCTACAGCAGGTGTTGAACCATCTACTTTGTACTTGGCGACATCTTCTTCACTCGCTGAAAGCACCTGAGACCAGTACTGCCCCATGAAATATTCATAGTCATTGTGCTCAAAGAAAGTCTTACTAATGGGCTTAATAAGTTTCTTTCGATTTATTTCGATTAAAGAGTGACCGATGCGGTACAGGTCAAGAAAGTCGAATCGATTGAAAATATTTTCAACCTGACCTTCTAAATAACTAAATCCTAGCTCAATGGCCGCCTTAGTTCGCATTCCGACTAAGTTCATTGCCATAGACCCGCTTTTAAGAGCATCAGCTAAGGTGATTTTAGCATTCACTAAACGTATAAAGGAAAACTGTAAAAACTGTTCTCTGATGGGATCATCAACTTTTAAAAGAGCTTCATGAATGGAATTAAGCCCTGATTGATAACTGACTAAGCTTGAGGCATGGAGAGCTTGGTTTGCACTTAGACTATCAAGCCTTGGTGTTAAACCTTTTTTACTCTTAATAAAACTTTCAAGAGCTAAAACATCGCGAAAGCCTACATCGTATTCGAGGGCTTCATAGTAATCGACAAAACCAAAGTCTCTTAAACGGTCTACTTTATCCTGATAGTTTTGTTCTTCCATGATGGAGTAAGAGTCGACGACCATCTTGAAAAGATAAGCATAAGCATTCTCAACTCCAAGGTCTGCATATAGCTTACGAATAAGCCCCCTGAGTTCCTGAACATATGGAAAATCTTCGTTATATTCAATCAACAAAAGAGTATCATCTGTTAAAAAATAATTATCATTATCTGGATAAACAGGATCCTCAGAATCAAAAGTTTGAATCGTAAACTGATTTTTTAACGAAAGTAAAAAGTCTTCGCTCTTTAGAAACTCAAGAGTTACTTCATCATCAGGACATTTCGAATAAATCTCAATCCAATGATTCACTGCTTGCGGGTCCAAAGAATCTTTTTGCCATAAATCGATGTCTCTTAGGGCCTGACGTTGTTCCTGAGAGAGTCTCGGAAGAACTAAGGCCACTTGATCTGCATCGGCCTGTTGTAATGAGACATAAAGAGGCTGAACAGGAATTTGAGAAAGGTCATGTCCCTGGTCAACGAGTTTTTCAATATCATCAAACTTCTTATAAGCACTTGCCTCGTAAAGTAATTGGCTTAACAGATCTTTTTTGACCTCTGATGAACTCATAATATTCTCCTACAAATGAATAGCCTTTTTTACACGAGCAAAACTCTCTTGGCCATAATTACAGGAGCATTAACAACTGGTCTTTTTACCCTCTTTGCCTATAAAATGGGCCTATGAAAAGCCTCAATACAATACCGACACTCAGGGATTTGCTAGACCTTCACCCTCAAACTCGGGCCATCTTTTTCGATATGGATGGAACCCTTTGTGATAGTGAGCATCTCCATGCCCAGGCAATGCAGAAGATAGGCACCGATTATAATATAATAGCCCCATATCCTCCTGAAATTATACATGAAAAATTGGTTGGGAAAGCTGACCACTTTGTTTATGAAGAAGTTAAGACTTGGCCAGGCTTTCCGGTTCACCTGGATAGCGATTCCTTTAGAGACCTTAAAAGTAAAAACCTTTTAGATCTTTTAGACACTCCTCAAAACCTTATCTCCGCCCAAATGATGGAGTTTCTTCATTCAATCAAAGAGGCCCAAATGATTTTGGGGTTAGTTACTTCAAGTGAGAAAGTTATCACTAACAAAATCCTCCTTAATGGGGAAGTTCACCACTTATTTGACTTCATTCTCACTCGTGATGATTGTCCTTTCCATAAACCTCATCCTTGGCCCTATATTAAGGCCATTGAGATTTCAAAAGTTCACTCAAACGAGTGCATAATTTTTGAGGATTCACAGGTAGGATTAACTGCAGCCCATGGTTCTGGTGCCAATTACTTCAAAGTCCAGTGGTTCTAACTAAGGCTTAATAATAAACAACTGCCAGTTGTTTTTTGTAGAAGCATCATTAACCATCTCAATCTTTTCAATTTGTGGCTTATGAAATGAATCTATTTCATTGGAGACATAGAAAGTAGTTCCTAAAATGGAAACTAAATTCCAAAGGCCCTGATGTTCCTGGTAATCAATCATAAACTTTATAAATAAAAGCGGAACAGGTCCCTGTCTTGTACCTAATTTATCATAGCTTGCCATTTCTTTAAGGGCTTCTTGAGTCATAAATACTTTCAATCGTTCTGATAAAGAAGTGGTCATGGATAATGTAAATATGTAATCGTATTTTAACTTGAGCATATCTACGGCCAGACGATCCAGGTTTTGACTTCTTCTCACCTCTGCCGCTTGTAGGAAAGCACTCTTAGGGTGTTCAGGCATCTCCGGCTTAACAACTTTGGGTGCAGGCTTTTCAACTTTAGTCTCAACAACTTTAGGGGCTTCTTTCTTTTCTTCTTTTTTGACTACAACAACTTTTTTAGGCTCTTCAAGAACTAACTCTGGAGCTTTTTCAACAACTAATGTTTGGTCTTTGACCCAAATATCAGCGAGACCTTTTTGCTCATACTCTTTGGCCGCACCATAGAAGAAAACTCTTCCCTGAAGAAAACGCTCTTTATGAACTCTTTTCAAATAATCATAGTTAACAGGAAAAAGACCTTGAAGCACGTGGTAACCTGGCTCCTTATGGGCCATGACTTCTGAGAAACGGCGAAGGCATCCTGCTGCCTCTCCACTCTTATTATAGGTAGCAATAATATTTGATGTACTTAAAAGGTGATAAGCCTCGGTGTGCTGAGATAGCCCCCAGATTTCATCCTCTTCAGAGCAAATTTTATTCATCATTTGTTCATGATCAGCACACATCTTAGAAAAATATTTACTCATTTCTGATTGCACGCAGTTTTGACCACACTCACTATGCATCTTGTATTGTGAATAATGAGTGTACTTTCGTCCAAAGTACTCTTTCCACCACTCTTCTTTTGTGAGGGAGCGTAAGAATCGATCCTGATACTTAGGTTGGTACTGCTTAAGTCGCGTGATGAATTTTTTCATGTCATCACCTCGTGGAGCGCATTTGTTAACAAACTTACCTAAATCAAAGTCACAAGATTTCATTTTAAAGTGCTTTGATAATTCACTTAAGTGCCACATCCCTTCTAAGAGATAGCTAAAAGTGAGAAGACGATAGGAATAGCGAATATCATCAAAGTGATTATCTAGCTGGGAATTAGAACAGCTTTGAGCAGAATAAAGTTCTGAGTTTATGAAGAAGCTCAATTCCGGACCATCTTCAAAAATCTTTCTTGAAAAGAGGTTCTCAAAAAAAATGTCATCCGCAAATGTCAGTTCTCCACGATATATATCTTGAAAAATCAAAGGTTGATATCGTTCAGAATATGAATCAAGTCTCTTCTCTCCTAAGTAACTTTTTTGGAAAAAGTCCTGCGCGACTGTTATTGAACAGAAACAAATAACGAGAATTGAAATTAAAAATTTAAGCCCCTTCAAGATCATCCTTCGCTTAGTTATGAAGTTCCATCAAATTCTAACTCAAGTCATTGAATTCTCAAAAGTTACTGACTGGGAAAATATTCCCTTACACTGGAAAAGAACTGTATTTTATGGTACTTTAGCTTTACGCTTGTTGTGCCGATAGGTCACAAAAAAAGGATTATATTGACTACTTCAATCAACTGATCCCCGCGCTTTCTTAAAGCCTCCGGGGAAAACTAGAAGAAACATTAACCCCGAGGAATTTATGAAGAAAAACCAAGAAACTCTTATCCCTGAAACTGATAAAACAAACCTACCAATACGTCCAAGAAGCCTGAGACCTGCTCCTTCACTTAGCGGAAGCAAAAGTCTTAAGCCTAAAAGCTTAACCGTACGCCCGGTAAAAGTAATTAAAGGGCCTGTTGTTGGTTAGAAGTTTTTATCAAACTGAGACTTTAACTTTTCAAAATTCTCATCAAGCTCATCTATTTGCTTTTTATGAATAAGCGTAAGATATCTTTTCTTTAAAAGATGAATCTGAGTGAAAGACACGAGATAGTGTTGTTTAATTTTCCGTAAACATAGTTGACGATTTTCTTTAGAAACAATTTCTCCATTCTCCATGCTCATTTCACCTGCACAAATATTTTTTTCTTTCTCTAGCGTTTGTTCAAGCTCTTTAACTAAAGTATTAAATTGATCTTCAAAACGGATTTCTTCCTCAACTTTGAGTGCTTTAAACTTTTCGGTGAGTTCAGGGATTTTGCTTTCAAACTCAAAGACTTTCTCTTGAGCGAATGAGATCCCTGTCGAAATAAATAAAACTAAAAATAATTTAACCACATGTCCTTCTTTTCAAGATGTTTTTCGAAGAAGATTTGTGCCTCATTTACAAAACGAGACAAAGGAAAACCAACCACATTAGCATAGTCTCCCTCTACACGACTGATAAAAGTAAGACTTGGACCTTGTATCCCGTAGGCTCCCGCTTTATCTAAGGAATCTTTGGTCGCAAGGTATCGTTCCATCAGTTCATCACTTATATTATTAAATGTTACTTTTGTTTCTTCAACAAAACCTTGCTGAAAGACCTTGTCTTGAATACGTAAAAACATAGTCACTGCCGTAAAGACGGAATGCTCTTTTCCTGACAACTCTAACAAGAAAGCTCTCGCTTCATTAACATCTCTGGGCTTCCCAAAAATCTTCCCATCCAGACTTACAACAGTATCCGCAGAAACAGCGAAAGTAGATCCGGCTTCCTTGAGATTGGTCATAACGGACTCACCTTTTTGGGTGGCTATTTCAAGCGCAAAAAGATCAGGAGCAGTATGAGATGATTCTTCATTGATATCAGCAGTTAAAACAGAGAAAGGAATTTGTAAGTGCCCAATGAGTTCTTTTCTTCTTGGGGAAGCACTGGCCAAGATAAACTTAAAGTTTTTTTGATTTAACATTTTTTAGTATCCATACGTAATATTGTAAATTATTCGTTTCTCGAATTTGCATCTTATCGAAGTTATACCTTGACTTTAAACTCCACAAATATGATTCGAGAGCTTTTTGATAATATACATTGGAGGCAACCTTTTCTAATTTTTCTCCACGTGCTTCCATTTTGTTAACAAAATTCTGAAGTGATTGTAAGTGAGTCGTTTCAAGTCTTCGAGTGTATTCATCTAGGAATAACTTGCGCTTTTCGAATCTTTCGTCCCACAAAAAATATCCTAACTTTTCTGCTAAATCTTTTGCTGAATTTAGATGATGAAGGATAGGTAAAGTGAAAGCTTCATACCAGATTTCCTGAGCAATTTTAAGACTCACTACTCTTTTAGTCAGTAGCTCTAGAAGTTCTAAATCTTTATTTTCTGAACTCATGAACTCAAACCCACGACCATTTTCAGTCACTTCTATCCAGCGCTCATCCCTGATTTCATAGGGAGTCGTTCGAGAATAACCCCGTAATGAAAGATTAATAGGACCAGGACTTTTCTTCTTAAAATATCCTTTCCCTCCGAGAAGGTACATCATATCAAAGCTTTGTTCTTGAACTGTGACCGTCATATTAGGAGTCACCATCATAATGGTGGACTTTATTGAGTCATTTTCATTATTTTTCTTTCTTAGCTTATTTAAATAATCAAACTGGTGAGTCTTTGAATGTTTATCATAGAATAAATATTCATTCATATGACCGAAGCTATTTTGATTTTTAAAGATATCTCTTTCAAAATAAGCGAGATTCGCCTCCTCTACCATCAATGGTAAAGAGTGAGCATCCGTTTCTGGTCCTAAGTCGACGACCTCTTCTTTTTTAGAGCGAGGTAAGTAATGAACATGGCCTTTTAATAATTTTAAATATAAAAGAACTTCTTCTTTTGAAAAATTCACCTCTTGGAACGTCACTGTCGTCATGGCCGCAAGTCTTAGAAGACTACCATCAATTAAATAAACCCAGGCCGTGGAGTTTTCTGCAAGGGCCAGCTCATCCCCTTCAAGGATTTGAGAAAGATACTGCCCCTTTACTGAAGAGATCCCTCGAACAATTTCACAAGTTCCAGAGCATGAAAGAATTTTTCCTATCAACTCCATTTGCCGGGCATTCCTTAACCTAGCAAGCCAATCAGGGCTTTGAACCTGGACTTCAGTTCTTACCATCCATCGATGGATATCTGTCGCCTCATCTGGATCCTCAGACCAATCAATAAGGGAAACTGGTTGTCCACTCATTCCCATAAGATCTTCAGGCATGCTTTCTTTGTTAAATTGCCACTCCCTTTTTGTAGGAGAAAGATCCTCTTCGAGGAGCTTCTCCTCTAGAAAGTTAGACCTTGTTTCGGCGATTAAATTCGAGCAGAAAAAAAGACTCAACGCAATAGTTGAGAGAAATGCTTTTCGCAAATTATATTCCATACATTTACATCGGAAAATGCACTCCTAAAATTTACCTTGTAGGGCTTTTCTGCTATAGTGGTGGTTCATTTTTACCTATTCTTTGGAGCTCACCCCAGATGGAAACACCTCAAACTCAAGAAAGTTTCTCTTTTCCACATGAAGAAGAGAAAATCCTTAAATTTTGGAATGAAAATCAGATTTTCAAAAAGTCTTTGGAAAAGACCAAGAATAACAAAAACTATATTTTTTATGATGGGCCTCCATTCGCTACAGGTCTTCCCCATCACGGCCATATTGTAGCCTCAACTTTAAAAGATATTATCCCTCGTTATTTTACAATGAAGGGTTATTACGTTTCTCGCCGTTTCGGATGGGATTGCCATGGTCTTCCTATCGAGCAAGAGATTGATAAGAAATTTGAAATGTCTGCTTCTGACTTTGTGGCCAAGCACGGTGTAAAAAAATACAACGACGAATGCCGTGGAATTGTAGATCGTTACGTTAATGAATGGGAAAAAACGATCTCTCGTTTAGGACGTTGGGTAGATTTCCAAAATGATTATAAGACTATGGATGTAACGTTCATGGAATCAGTTTGGTGGGTTTTCAAATCTATCTGGGACAAAGGTCTTATTTATCAAGGTAATAAAATTGTTCCTTACTCACCTGCCCTTCAAACAGCACTTTCTAACTTTGAAGCAGGTCAGAACTATCAAGACATCCAGGATCCAGCAGTTACTGTACTCTTCAAATCTCGCGAAGAAGAAAATACTTACTTTGCCGCTTGGACTACTACTCCTTGGACACTTCCTTCTAACCTTACTCTTTGTGTTCATCCAGAAATTGAATACGTGAAGGTTAAAGATCTTGAAAAAAATATTTTCATCTACATGGCCAAGACCCGCTTAGAAGCTTACAAGAAAAACTTCAAGTACGAGGAAGTGCAAACCTATACAGGTAGTGAGCTTAAAGGGAAAAAGTATGAGCCGCTCTTTCCATACTTTGGATCTCTAAAAGATCAAGGATACTTCGTTATTCTCAATGATGAATACGTTACAACTGGAGATGGAACGGGAATTGTTCACCAGGCCCCAGGCTTTGGGGAAGATGATAACCGTGTGATGAAAGCTGCAGGACTTACCGAAGTCGTTGTTCCGATGGATAACTCCGGGAAGTTTACAAGTGAAGTGAGTGACTTTTCTGGTAAGCATTTCAAAGAAGCAGACAAAGAAATCATCAAAGACTTAAAAGAAAGAAATCTTCTTTTCCATCAGTCTACTCTCGTTCACTCCTATCCAATGTGCTACCGAACCGATACTCCACTTATGTACCGAGCTATGCCTCAGTGGTACCTTGCTGTGGAAAAGATTAAAGATAAAATGATTGCTGCTAATGCAGAAATCAATTGGGTTCCAGGAACTATCAAAGATGGCCGTTTTGGAAAGTGGCTTGAAAACGCTCGTGACTGGGCCATCTCAAGAACACGTGTTTGGGGAACTCCTCTTCCTATTTGGATCAATGATGTAACAGGTAATGCAATCTGTGTTGGTTCTATCGAAGAACTTAAAAAGTTCTCAGGTGTAGAAGTTAAAGATCTTCACCGTGAATTTGTTGATGACATCACTTTCTCAGTACCTGGTGAAGAAGGAACTTACAGAAGAATTCCAGAAGTTCTAGACTGTTGGTTTGAGTCTGGTTCTATGCCTTATGCTCAACTGCACTACCCATTTGAGAATGAAGAAATCTTCAAGGAAGGCTTCCCTGCGGAATTCATCGCAGAAGGATTAGATCAGACTCGAGGATGGTTCTATACTCTTACAGTTCTTTCTGCCGCTCTTTTTGATCGCCCGGCCTTTAAAAACGTTATTGTTAATGGTCTCGTTCTAGCCGCTGACGGTAAGAAGATGAGTAAACGTCTTCGTAACTATACTCCACCAGATGAATTAATTGATCTAACTGGAGCAGATGCTTTAAGACTCTTCCTTATCAACTCTGGTCTTGTTCGTGCTGAAGAACTTCGTTTCACCGATGAGGGAGTTAAAGACATGGTTCGCCGTGCTCTTCTTCCTTGGTACAACTCATTTAAGTTTTTCTCAACATACGCCAAAGTAGACGGGTTCACTGCTCGCGATCTTAATATCAAGTCTGATAATATCCTAGACCAGTGGCTTATCTCAAAACTTCAAACTTTGATCACTAATGTGAACAAAGAAATGCAGGCCTATCGTCTCTACAATGTTGTTCCTGAACTTTTCAACTTCATTGAAGACTTAACGAATTGGTACATCCGCTTAAACCGTCGTCGTTTCTGGGAAGATGATAACTTAGATGATAAAAAAGCGGCTTACGCTACTCTCTACACAACTCTAGAGAACCTTTCTCGCTTGATGGCCCCTTTTGCTCCATTCCTAAGTGAACATATTTATCAAGAGTTAAAAACTTTCGGTGGATCATGTGAAGAGTCTGTTCACCTTTGTAGCTTCCCCGAAGAAGATGCTTCCCTTATTAATGAGACTCTTGAAATTGCCGTCGGACGCATGCAACAAGTAATCAACTTGGGTCGACAAAAGCGCGTAATTGAGAAAGTAAAAGTTAAAACTCCACTCAAGACGCTTAAAGTTCTTCACCAAGAAGATAGTCTTTTAAAAGAGATCGCAAAACTTGAAGAATACATCAAGATTGAGCTTAATGTGAAAAACGTTGAGTATATGACTAATGAAAGTGACTTCGTTGTTCTCTCGGCGAAAGCAAACCTCCCTGTCCTTGGTAAGAAACTTGGAAAAGAAATGGGGAAATACAAAGGAATGATTGAATCACTTTCTTCGAGTGAAGTAGCAAAAATTGAAGCAGGAGAAAAAATCACTCTAGGTGGTGTCGAGTTTGATTCAGAAGAAATCCTAGTGTTCCGTAATGCAAAGCCAGGTACACAAGCTCTAACCAATCGTTTGATCACAATTGATTTGGATTGCACTCTTGATCAAGACCTTATTGATGAAGGACTTGCTCGTGAGATGGTCAACCGTATTCAGAAATCTCGTAAAGACTCAAACTTCGAAGTATCAGACCGTATTCATATCAGCATAGATACAACAGAAGACTACCAGAGAATTTTCCAGAAATTTGAAAAGTATATTTGTAGTGAAACTCTCATTACAAAAGTTGATTATGCCTCTTCTCTCTCATCCCCTCTTGAGCATGAAATTGAAGAAGTTCCATTTAAAATTAAAATCACTAAAGCTTAAGTGAAAGGCCCTCTAAGAGGGCCTTTTTTTATACTTTCATGATCTATCTCAGGTAAATATTGTTTTCATTATTTTAAATATAAATCATGAAAACAATTAAAGAACTAATAGCTAAATATAATACATCAGCACCACGTTATACATCTTACCCTCCTCTACCATTTTGGAAAAATGCTCCTAATCAAGATACCTGGTTTTCACACTTAGCAAGCAAGTCTCAAGATGGAGTTGATCTCTACGTTCATATTCCATATTGTGAAAAACTTTGTTGGTACTGCGGTTGCAATCGAGTCATCACTAAAGATCATGGTGTAGAGGAAAAACTCATTGAGCTTCTATCACTTGAATGGAACATCTATGAAAAGAGTATTGGCCCTTTAAAAGTTAACTCTCTACACTTAGGCGGAGGCACTCCTACTTTTCTTTCTCCACAGAACTTAAAAACTCTCATTTCAATTCTCACAAAAAACAAATCTGAAAACTTTATTGGTTCTATCGAAGTCGATCCTCGGACTTGCACTTTAGATCATTTAAAAACTTTAAAAGAGTTGGGATTCCAAAGAATATCACTAGGTATTCAAGATTTTGATCAACGAGTTCAGAAAAGTATCAACCGATATCAACCTGTTTCCCTGGTAAAGAGTCTCGTTGATCATATAAAAAATCTCGAATTTGAAAGTATAAACTTTGATCTCATATACGGTCTTCCAAATCAAACTGTTGAAAGTGTCCAAGATACAATTAAGATCGTAAACGAACTTAATCCTGATTTGATTGCATTCTATGGTTATGCCCACTTGCCGTCTAAGATCAGTAATCAAAAACTCATCCGTCCTGAAGAACTCCCTTCTCCAGAATTAAGGCAAAAACTCTATGAAACAGGAAAAGAGTTGCTCACAGGCAGTGGACTTGTAGATATAGGAATGGATCATTTTGCTAAAGAAACGAATTATCTTTATCTCGCTAAAATGAATGGCAATCTTCATCGCAACTTCATGGGTTACACTGATAAAAAATCTCCATGTCTTATTGGTCTTGGCCCTAGTGCTATTTCCGATTCAGGCTTGAGTTTTATTCAAAATCAAAAAGACTTCTCTCTTTACCAGCAGGCACTGGAAACAGGAGATCTTCCTTACAGTATTGGGCACATTCAATCAGAGTCAGACTTGATTGCTCAGAAGCATATTCTAACTCTCATGTGCCAGGAGCAAGTCAAGATAAGTTCAGAACTTGAAAGTCTTTTAACTGTGACTCGAGAACTTGAAGACTTGGCCAATGATGGTCTGCTGACAATCACCCAACAAACCATCAAACTGACAGAGACAGGGAAACTCTTTATGAGAAATGTTGCCTCCTGTTTCGATCACCACTTACGGCAACAAAAAACAGGTGTACGCTTCTCTCAGACTGTATAATAATAAAACTATGCGTTTTATTATTTTGATCCTTTTACTAGGTATCTCACACGCTTTTGCTTTAAGGCAGCTCACTCCTCAAGCCTTTAGTAGCAGAGTGACTCCTGCCCTTAATAGCATTCAAAGTGATTTCTTTCATATCCTTAATCAATTTCCAGGTTTCCCTAGAGAACTTCCTCCTCTTATTAATAGTCTCTATGCCCACCAAGAAATTAAGAATCATCTTCCTCTTGAGTGTCCTAGACTCTTAAACTCTCAATGTGTAAAAGAAGTTAATACTCTCAAAGCTTACCTTTTTGACCTGAATACAAAGCTCGACTCCATTATTGCTAAACTCAAACCTAACCAAACAAATTACCTTAATCCTCTAATGGGTATTAAACATCTCACTAGCTCTTCAAGCCAGCTGTGGGCCCTTAAAACAGAGCTGGACTTCGCGTCCTTTCTTATTGATGCTCAACTGCCAACGACTTTAAATTCACTCGATGTGATTCATCGCCTAGATCTCATTCGCACAGAGCTTATTCTGGCCATGCTGCAGTTCATTCCTCACCTTTATCAGACGGAATTTAAAACTTTTTATTTTGAATTTATTCATCCTTTACGCTTGAATAAAAACCACGACTACCTAGTCAAAAATGTTCTGAGACTTAATTTTAACCTTAATCTTTTTGTACAAAGTCTGACGAAGAGGAACAAGAAAACTCCTGAAGGCAGCAATCAATATTTGCAGCTTATGCATATGCGATGGAATGGAATACTTCGATTTTATAAATAGATAAAAAAAGCCCCGAAAAATTCGGGGCTCATTTTTTACGAGATTAGTACTTTGAAGTACGTTTAAAACGTCCCTCAGCTTTACGACGACGCTTATCAGCGTTCTCAAGCTTTTCCTTCATTTTAATAGAAGGTTTTTTGTACTCAGAGCGAGCGCGGTACTCCTTTACGATCCCGTAAGCATCACAAAGACGCTTAAACTTTTTAATGGCCT
>CAYWMU010000035.1:0-19245 GCA_964459395.1 uncultured Bacteriovorax sp. | reverse complement strand
ACAATTTCTTTTACTTCATCCGAGGTGTTAGGAACAGTGGCCGAAAATCCTGCTTTCTTAAGAAGAGGAATATCAAAAAGTTCATCTCCCATATAGAGAACTTCGGAAGCATCAACTTGATATTGTTCCAGAAGAGACTTAAAGGCTTCTCTCTTGTCTTCGTTTCCAGCGTAGCAGAAATCAAGACCTAACTGATTGACGCGTTTTTGAACAGAGACAGAGTTACCACCAGTGATAACCCCAACCTTAATTCCACTGGCCATTAAAAGTTTCATTCCATAGCCATCGTAGATATTAAATTTTCGATTGAAGCCAACCTCTTCACTCTCCCACCATAAATGAGCATCCGTGAGAATTCCGTCGAGATCAAAGGCCACAACTTTTATTTTCTTTAATTTATCTTCTAGTTTCTTTGCAACTTCTCTTAATGCCATTTTAAATTACCGCCTGTCTAATTCGCAGAAGTTCTCCAACAACTTTCTTCACTTGTTCAAGAGGAAGAGCTGTGGCCGCATCAGACTTAGCTTCAGCAGGATTTGGATGACATTCCATAAAGACTCCATCTGCACCTGCTGCGACAGCTGCACGAGCTAGAACGAGAATCTGTTCACGCTTACCACCTGTCGCTGTTCCAAGACCACCTGGACGTTGAACACAGTGAGTAGCATCGTGTACTGTTCTAACTCCGAAAGACTTCATAATCATGAATGATGCCATATCAACAACAAGATTATTGTAACCAAAAGAAGAACCACGTTCTGTAAGAATGATTTTTTCAAGAGGTAAAAACTCAGTGGCCTTATCTACGATGTTTTTGGTTTCTTCTGGAGAAAGAAACTGTCCCTTCTTAATTTTTAGTTCACGGTTATATTTCTTACAGGCCTTTGCACCTTCAAAAATCATATCCGTTTGACGACAGAGAAACGCCGGAACCTGAAGAACGCTCACTGCCTGTGCCACTGCTTCCGCTTGATCAGGAATGTGATAATCCGTTAATGTAGGAAGTCCGTATTCTTTATTCACCATCTCTAGAATTCTTAAACCTTCTTCCATTCCTGGTCCTCTATAAGAGGTATAAGAAGATCTATTGGCCTTATCCCAGCTTCCTTTGAAATGAAGATTAATTTGATCCTTGAAAGGTTCTAAATCTTTTAAAAGCGTCTCAGTAATTTGACGAACAAGACCTTCGTTTTCAATTACACATGGCCCGATATAAAAATCCATTTTCTTACTCATAATGTTTAACCTCTTATTTTGCGCTTTCTTTAATAAACCCAACAAACAACGGATGTGGTTTGAATGGTCTTGACTTAAACTCTGGGTGATACTGACAAGCAATAAAGTAAGGGTGATCTTTTATCTCAATCACCTCTACTAAATCCAAATCAGGATTCACTCCAGAAATTGTAAGTCCATTATTCTTTAACTGTTCTATATATTTATTATTAACTTCTAAACGATGGCGATGTCTTTCATGAACAAGACTTGCTCCGTACACTTTTTCCCCTAATGAACCTGCTTCAAACTTACACTCGTAGGAACCGAGTCTCATGCTTCCGCCCTTAGCAACATCTTTCGATTGACCTTGCATGTAGTGAACAAGAAGTTCTCCTTCTTCACTAAACTCCTGGCTGGTAGCATTTTTAATTCCTACCACGTTGCGAGCGTATTCAATGATAGCAAGTTGCATCCCAAGACAAATACCAAAGAATGGCTTCTTGTGTGTTCGTGCATATTCAATAGCAGAAATTTTTCCTTCAGTTCCACGGGAACCAAAGCCTCCAGGAACAAGAATCCCATCTACTTTCTCTAGAAGATCTCTCTTGATTCCCTTCTCTAAATCTTCAGCATCAATATAAGTAAGGCTAAGCTTTACTTGGTTGGCGATTGCACCATGGGTGAGCGCTTCATCAAGAGATTTATAAGACTCGATTAACTCCGTGTACTTACCTACCACTCCAATATTAACTGTTTTGAGTGGGTTTTCGGCGTTGAAGATAACCTTTTGCATTTCATCAAGTTTAGGCTCTGTTGCCCATATTCCCAAAAGCTCTGTAATCCTCTTATCAAGTCCCTGCTGATGAAAGGCCAATGGAACTTTGTAGATAAGATCCAAATCAATACTCTGGAAAACATTTTGCTTAGGAATATTACAGAAGAGAGAAATCTTCTCGATGATAGATGGCTCAATTTCTCTATCAGCTCGACAAATAACTATCTGAGGAAATAGTCCAATACTACGGAGTTCTTTCACGGAGTGCTGAGCGGGTTTTGACTTTAACTCTCCAGCGGCATTGATATAAGGAATCAACACAAGATGAACAAAGAGACAGTTCTCAGGGCCTACATCTAATGCAAATTGCCTAATGGCTTCCATGAACGGAAGGGATTCAATATCACCGACTGTTCCTCCGATCTCACCAATAAGAAGATCGCAGTTCTCAGATGCCTTGTGAATTCTCCTCTTAATTTCATCAGTAATATGAGGAACCACCTGTACGGTTTTACCAAGGTACTTACCTTCTCTCTCATTCTCAATGACTTGGAGATAGACCTTACCTGAGGTGAAGTTGTTATCTCTTGTTAGGTTTAGGCTTGTGAATCTTTCATAATGACCAAGATCGAGATCCGTTTCTGCTCCATCTTCAGTTACAAAAACTTCTCCATGTTGAGTAGGACTCATTGTACCAGGGTCAACATTGATATAAGGATCCATCTTCAGCATATTAAGCTTCAACCCTCTACGCTCAAGTAAACATCCGATGCTTGCAGCAGCAAGTCCCTTACCAAGAGAACTTGTTACTCCACCTGTTATAAAAATATATTTTTTATTACGATTCACTTAAAACCTCTTCCACTTTTTCTACATCTTCTGGCACATCTACTCCTACCAGTTTTTGGTTAGAAACGATGGCCCCTATTCTCATATTATTTTCTAGGGCACGCAATTGCTCTAATCGCTCCATCACCTCAAGAGATGATTCAGGCAATTTAACAAAAGCTTCAAGCGCTTTCGCTTTATAACTGTAAACTCCAATATGCTGATACCATTTATAACTTGTAAGAGAGTCTCGTGAATATGGAAGTGATGCTCTAGAGAAATATAAGCATTCCTTTGTTCCTTCACTATAAACGGCTTTAACCACATTGGGATTAGAAAATTCCTTATCTGTACTCAGTCGAGGTCTTATCAAGGTTGCAATGTCAAAATTTGAACTTGCATGGAATTGGGCCAATTCTTGTAAAATATCTCCCTTCAAAAGAGGCTCATCTCCTTGAACGTTGATGATAATCTCAATATCTCTTTCTTTGTAATAGCGTTGAAAGGCCAAAGCAATTCTCTCAGAGCCTGATGGTACATCATCATCAACTCTCACCACTTTACCACCAAATCCCTTAACATGTTGTTCGATTCGATCATCATCGGTCACAACTGCGCATTCAATCCCAGAGAGCTCACAGTTTTGGTAAACTCTTTGAATCATCGATATTCCCGCGATCATGGCCAAGGGCTTACCCGGGAAGCGCGAGGAACTAAAACGGGCAGGTATAAGAATCACTGTTTTTTCGTACATAAAACTACCTATAAAATTTGACCCCTCATGATACTTCTAGCGTCTTGACTCGACAAGAAATTCAGTCTTGTGACTCCTGAGTGCCATGATAGAATATGGATATGGTACAAGTATTCTTGCTTTTATTCTGTTTTGTTCAGCTGGGCCATGCCCAGTCCGACCTGACGCACGACATTACGACCCGTCCTGCTTTATCATTGCGTTGCAAGGAACTTCACAGTGAAAGAAGTGCCAAAATAAAAGTGCAACAAAAGCTCAATGCTCTTCTTCAACGAAACCAGGGCCTCGTAAAGAGAAGTCCCGAAGCCAAAAAAACACTTCATGCTCAGTTAAAATCCAATGCCGCTCGCATAGAAAACGAACTTTATCTTACAAATCTTCAAATTGAACAAATGGAAGAAAATATTATTCGCTCTGGTTGTCCTGGAATCGCTCTATAACTGATTTTACTTCTCAGAATTGTTAGTGCTAAAATTTTACCCACACACACTTGGTAAAATTTGGGAGAACAATTTTGCGCTATCTTTGGCCTTTCTTTGCTCTTGTTCCTCTAACTCTTTGGGCACAAGACGATGATTTAAATGTCTTTGAAACAACCATTTCAGAAGAACTAAAAGAAGCTGGATCCTCTTCTACTCCTAGAAAATGGAATCCTCAATCAAACCCTGCCTCAACCAATGCTGAAGGACGATTCATTGATCTACGTTCATCGATTGAAGAGGCCATTAGGAAAAATCCTTTTGAACAGATAAGGGGCTATCAAAAAAGTAAGATTGATCTTCGTCGATCTGATATTTTCCAAAGTTTTTGGCTCCCTAATATCTCTCTTGAACTTCAGTCTTCAAATCATAAAATTGACCGTATCAAAGAATCCACTCAGAGCTCTCCGGGAATGGGCGCTCAACAGGCCCCTACCGGAAGTCTTGGACTTGTTATTGAAGACTATACTCTTTTTAATTGGGGAAGAGATTATCTCGAATATCAAAATAATAAACAGCTTCTTAATCGCCAGGATCAAATTCTTCTCGAACAAAGAAGACATCTTAAATTTGCAGTGATTGCCCAGTATTTTCGTCTCCTAAAAACCAGAGAAGTTTTAAAAATTAAGAGAGAGCAACTCCGCCAGGCATCTTTCATTCATAAAGTTGCTAGAGAAAAATTAAAACTCAAAAAAATTCGTGCTCAAGAATACTACCAGACTCGTTCCGAATACCTTCGTGCTCAGACCGAGTACCAAGAAGCTTCATTCGATTTAGGAATCGACGAGGAGAGAATGTCCAACCTTCTTGGAGATGAATACAGAGGGTCATATAGAACAAATGAGCAGCTTAAATATAAAAGCTTAAACACCACTCAAGATGAAGCCTTGAAACTTGCACAAGCTCAATCTCCTGCTTTCAGAGATGCAAAGCTTGCTTATGACAATGCTAGTAGAACTTATGAAAAGACTCTAAAAGATAATCTTCCTCTTCCTAAGTTTTCCCTCAGCCTTGGAACTTATCGCACCGGCTTTGATTCAGATGGGAGTTACTGGCAATACGAAACCTCTCCAGGGAATAGAAATATCGAATTAGTGGCCGCCATTGATATGCGTTGGAACCTTCTCGGCGAAGGAGGATTCTTTAATGGAAGAAGAAATCAAGAAGCCTTTCTAAATAAAAAAATTGCTGAAACAAACTTCTACAACACTCGTCGTGAACTCGAGGTGAAGATTAGAACAATTTTTAAGAATCTGCGCTTTTTAGAACAAAAAGTTGAAATTTCAGGGTTTCAACATAAGAATGCTCAAAGTAACTATGACGTCGTTCTTGATAACTATGTCTCAGGAGTAGCGACGTATCCAGATATCAAAATTGCTCTTGATAACCTAGTGCTCTCCCATATCAATACTCAAGAAGTAAAGTTTGAACACCTACTCAAGAAACTTGAACTGGCCGATTTAATGGGCCTAGAAGATTTCCCTGGCGAAAACTTTGAATCATTAGCGGTGAAATAATGAAAAATATATTTTTTATCCTTTTATTTTCAACTTCTACTCTCAACGCTATCACTCTTACCGAAGAGGACAAAAACCCGAGTGCTGAAAAAATTCTCATTAAGAAACCTGAAAAACATCTACGCCATGAAAGCATGATTTATAATTTCAACTCGGCCCTTGGGGTTAAAGATCAAAGAAAATATACCGGACAAGATAGGAATAAACTCGCATTGGCCGGTCATCTTTCTTCGAACTATGAACATTTTGATAATCTTTTGGGGTTTGAAATAAACTATCTTAGAAAGTCTAGTCGCTATGACAAAATTTGGTGGGGGGCCCAGTTCTTTAGTCACAACGCAAAGTTCGATGCTATAACTCAAAATCATTCAGTTGGGATTAGCTCTAACTCTGGTTCAGAATCGGCCAATCAAAGACCAAATGGTACCGAAAATTCCGTAATGGGTGCAGGTCTTGGAATGAGTTACCGTTTTAAACTCCTTTTAGATTTTTTTAATACTGAAGATGTTTTTGAAACTATTGATGTTTTTGCGAACTACATACGTTTAGACGAAAAGTTTATTGATCAAACTTACCAAGGTTATGGTCTGACAGCAAACTACGGTATTCATAAGAGATCAGGGACATCCTTCTTTTATGGAGGTAAAATCTCTTATAACCTGGCCTCTGTCACCAGAGAAGCTATTAACGATGAGAAGAAGAAAGATCGCTCTCTCACATTAGGTTGGTTATCAGTGGCCCTAGAACTAGGAGTGTTTTTCTAATGATTAATCGTTATGACATAAAAGAAGTAAGTAACATTTGGAACGAACATTCAAAGTTCACGGCCTTTCTTAAAGTAGAGATGGCACTTCTGAATGCCCTGGCAAAGTTAAATATCATTCCCTCCGATATTCCTCAAAAGTATAACCAAGTTTCAATTAATTTAGATAGGATCAATGAATTAGAAGCCCAGATTCATCACGATGTCATAGCCTTTAGCACTTCGATTACTGAACAAGTAGATACTTCTGCCGCTAAGTATTTTCACTTTGGCTGCACCTCTTCAGATATTATTGACACTGCTCTTTCTCTTCAAATACGAGATTCACTTGAAATAGAGATCAAAGATCTAGATCGTCTAATTTCCTCTCTTTGGGATAAGGCCTTGGCCACTAAAGAGCTTTATACTCTTGGTCGTTCCCATGGTATGTATGCAGAGCCAATGAGTTTTGGAACAAAATTCTTGAGCTACCTCTGTGAACTAGTCCGAAGAAACAATGAACTTAAAAACTTCAAAGATAACCTTACTGGCCAGATGTCCGGCGCCGTTGGTAACTACACGGTTTTAAACACCCAAGTCGAATCTTTAGTAATGAAAGAGCTTAATTTAAAAGTTGAGCCTCTCTCTACTCAAATTATTCCTCGTGATTACTTGGCGACTCTCGCATCTATTCAAGCAGGTATAGCTAACGCTCTCGAACGGCTAGCAATTGAAATTAGGCATCTTCATCGTTCAGATGTCTCTGAGGTGGTGGAAGGTTTTAAACCAGGACAAAAGGGCTCTTCTACAATGCCTCATAAGAAGAATCCCATTGCGAGCGAGAATATTTCGGGTCTTTCACGGGTCATCAGATCCCATCAAAATATTGCTAACGAGAATACTCTTCTTTGGCATGAAAGAGACATTTCACACTCCTCTAGCGAACGGATCTGGCTTCCCGATAATTTCGGTCTTGCAGTTTACATCATCAGACGCTCTCAGCGCATGATAAACGAACTACACATAAATGAGCAGACTATTGCAGAGAAAACCACCAACGCTTTTACGACACTTTCCAGCCTGGCACTTCACCAGCTTATAAAAGAAGTAGATCAAAGGAGAGAAGAAATTTATTCAAAGGTCCAAAAAGCAAGTTTTGAAGCTAATTGCCTCGAAGATTTCTCGAAAAAACTAAGCTCTTCATTTCCAAATGTAGATATGAGTTTTTTAAAAGATTTTACCCCTCAAAAATTTTATTCAGATAAAACGAATAAAATTTTTGAGAGAGTTAAAAAGTATGCTGATCTTTAATTATTTGATTTCAGTGATAATGTGATCTTGGCCTGCAAAAAGAGATTGCTCTTGGCGAATATAAGTTTTGGCCTCTTCTGCTGAATCGAAAAGACCTAAGCTCACACGATACCACTTCCCTTTTCCAGGAATAACGACTTCATTTAAAATTGGGGAATAACCGCGTACAGTAAAGCCTTCCGCAAACTGACGGGCCTCTTCCACTGTATTATAAGAACCTAATTGAATGGTGAATTTTCCCGCCATCGGATTATCTGTTGAAACTTCTTCAACACTTGATTCCGCTCCTCTTGGGGCAGCTGTATCTTCCTTGAATTTATTAAGTTCTTCGTTCAAGCGAGATTTTGATTCATCCATTAACCTTTTGAGCTTTTCTTCATCACTCAGTTCACTCTCCTTGATGACACTGACTTCAGCATCCTCTTCAAGTGGTGACTTAAGCTCAAAAGATTTCTCATTAGGTGTAAGCGTAGTGACTTGCGGACCTAGTTTTTTACCTAGTCTGATTCCAAGAGTGAAACTTGTGATAATCAGCACCACTACAAATAAAAGAATGAGAGCGATCTCTTTTTTTTCAAATACGACAACTTTACTATTTTCTTCCATACTAAACATTCTAAGGCCTTCCAGAAAAACCACAATGACTTTTTCAATTCCGAACTTTTCGATCAACTAATTTTCATTTGTCTCCCCACCCCTCACCTCTTTGCCGTATGTCTGGGACTCAACTTTTTAAGGAGTCATTATGAAACAAACCATCGTTAAAAACCAAAAAGGCCAAGGAATCATGGAGTACGTCATTCTTACGAGCCTAATAGGAATCATTTCTCTTGTAGCTGTCAAAAGCTTTGGGGATGTTGTTAAAAAGCGCATCGATAATATGCGGTCTCAAATAGTTAACGAAATTAAGCTCAAATAAACATGAAGATTTTAAAAGGCCTCTTTCTCTTAAGCCTGAGTTTATCTTTCTTATTTGTCGGTGTGACTATTTTCTCCCGGATTCATTGTCGCCAACTATTTTGGCACCAGGGTCTTAAGTCCATTACCAATAACTTAGTGAAAAATGGAGCTTTACCTCAGAGAGTTTGCCGAAAGGTTTTATTCTCAAACAAAAAAGAGGCCCATTCTTTTCCTTATGCTTTAAGGCTTAATTTGGGTGAAGTCTTATGAAGTTATTCTTGGCCTCTCTTACTTCACTTCTCCTTTCTTTAGGCCTACTTCTGATCCTTCTCGCCTCTCATCACTTTCAACAAATGAAGGCCCGAGGAGAACTTATGTTGTGCTTAAAGGAAGCAAAAGGAGAGCTTCATCAATTCATCTTTCATATTGAGAAAACCAATTGGGCCATTAAGCATATTGATAAAGCGAAATATCTTATATTTGTTCCAGGCCTCCAAGCAGTGGCGGCCAATACGGAAAGAGCAAAAGAGCTCATAAAAAAATATCAGGATATCACTCTCGCTCGTTATCTCTTTAAACTCTCACGTCTTCAAAAACGCTGTCGACAGTCCCCTCAAAGCTTTATGACACCTTATGAAATCAGCATGAAGGGATTTCGACGGAAATTTAATGGAATAACTATTTGGAGAAACAAATGGAGAATGCAAATAATAGGAAAGTTCGAAGTCGCGCAAGTTCAAATCAAAGAAAAAAAAGTAAGTCGAATGAAGCCAGAGTTTCAGTACTCTTACTCAATCAAAGAGGGGAATGCTTGGTCACTTCTTCCCTCTTTATTGGACTCATCACCCTCGTCATTAGCTTCTATGTCTTTATAGGGAATCATTTTGAAAAAAAGACAAAAACATATCTCCAGGAGTTTCAACATGAATGGCAAAAACTACAAACTAAATATTCCACTCCCTCTAAAGATCATTCTTCTGATTCTCATCTCTAATCTTTTCTTCTATTTTCTTTTTTTTCCAGCAGACAGAGAAGTTCAAACAGAAATCAATGAAGACCTCATCGAATTAAAAGTTGATGCAAAACTAATGACCTCATTTCACATTAGAAAAGAGGTCACCCTTCACCACTCTTTAACTAATAAGAACATAGATGCTTTGCTAATTTCTCCTCCAGATGAAGAAGGTCTGATCACCATTGCGACTGACATTGAATCAGGAAAGATTCTGTTAACAAGTAGCAATTGGAGAATCATTCCGCCAATAAAACTCAACGTTTCGCACTTAAAAGGAGAAAGCCGTGAAATTAAGTATTAGTTTATTACTCTTATTAAGCTCAGTGGCCCATGGGACAACACCTATTCAAATTCACTTTGAAAGAGGACAAATGATTGAAGCCACCATCTATCAGGAACTCTTAATAAGAGATTACCAAATACCTGAAGGTCTTATTTCAAAAAACTTAGTTGTAAGCTGTGAGAATCGAAGAAAACAGAAAGAGTTAGAAATATGCATAAAAAACAACGGAGACTTATTAGTAGTCTCCGCTGATAAAAACTTTATACGTGATTCGTTAAGCGTATTTAGGGCACCCTAGGAGACCCAAAATGAATTACTTAACGTGGATTTCGAACTTAGGTGTAGTACCTTTATTTCTATTGGCCGCTTTTCTTTTTGCGCCCATAGCTTTTTTCTTATTCTTACGACGAGTTTCTGTGATTGCTGTTCTAGAAGCCATAAATATCTCCCAATGGATTACTAATTATTTTCTTAATTTGAAGCTCCTCAATTTAGCGAGCAGCCTTTTATTTGTCAAAGTCTTACTAGGCCTACCCACCGCAGCAAACGCACAAAATCATCAAACTGATATCATTTTGGCCAAAGGGGAACAAAAAGAACTCAATTTTCCCCAGTTAAAAAAGCTCTCAGTAGGAAACTCAAGCGTTATATCCCATAAGCTGATAAAAAACAAACTCCTAATCAAAGGGAAAAAAATTGGCTTCAGTGACCTCATTATCTGGGGAGAGGCTCCCGTCAAATATAATATTTATGTTCTAAGTAAACAAAAATATTTGAAAACCATACAATTAGCAGACGCCCTTCGGAACTTGAGCCTCCAAATTGATATAAAAGGTCCAATGATAACCGCTCAGGGTGAAGTTTCTGATTTTGGGGACTATCTCTACCTTCATAAGATTAAGAAGCAATTCAAAGATCAAGTCTTTTTCAAAGTTAAACTATCCCCAAGCCTTCGAAATTTAATCATTGGTCACATTTACAAGAAGCTCTACCAAAATGGATTTTCTAAAGTGAGCTGCAATAATGAATGGCTCGATGTGAACTGCTTCTATGAAGGAAGTCATAATAAAAAAATTATTAAACAGCTCATATCATCACATGCTGTAGATCTTTTTGAGCAAGATTCAAACCTCGCTCAAAAGAACTACCAATTAAAAATGAAAATCGTACAGGTTGAAAGCCTCGACGGGAAAGAGATCCGTTTAGGATTAGATAAGTTATCGGCCAGCGTTTCTGATATTTTTGAGTACGGTTTAAGAAGACTCATTGATGATAATTTCATTCTATTAACTGAATCTAAAATCAATCTCTCAACACTTGCAGAGCCAGAAATGATTGTGAACCTCAATCATCCTCAATTAATCGAGATTGGTTCACAAATTCCTTTTCAAAATATTACTCCTCAGCATTCAAGTGTCATTGCTCCTATTGACTGGAAGTTTGCAGGATTAAGAATAATGACCAATGTTTCTGCGAGCTATGGAAAACTTCTCCTTAAATACTCATCAGAATTCTCTCGCCCTGTAGGCAGTGGTATTTCTGGATCAAAAGAAGAATCTTCGGTGATCCTTACTCCTGGAGAATCGGTCAAAATTTTTCAAATCGGTTTCAAAACAACAAGTTTAGGAAAAGATAAGATTCCTTACCTTTCAGAAATCCCCATTCTTAAACATCTCTTCACTTCAACCTCAAGCTCTGAAACCTATAAACATATTTATGGATTTATCCAACTTGAGGAGATCGAGTAATGATGAGTTTATTTCAATTACCTGAGCCGGAAGTAGAAATCAACTTGCACACCTTTATACGAGAGGAGCTGAGTCTGGCCTTGAATAAAGGTGTCATTCTCAAATGGAGTGAACTTCAAAATTTACTTCCGAACAATTCGGATCTCATTGTAGCTAAGGAATACTATGAAATGTTGGTGGAAGATAGCTCTTTGATGACGGCCTTAAATCATCTTGAATTTACCGAATGCTATCTTCATGAACCAGATAGAATTAGATATCAGGCTTTCGATGGCTCGAAGAAAGAAGTGCATCTTCGAGTTGATAAAGAATCGTGGCAAGTGTGGCTAGAAATTATTGCAATAAAGCACCTTCAAAACTGGAACTGCCAAAATCCATTTGTTAGCTTTAGAGTCGAGCTTAATGGTAGTCCCTACAGATTCAGTCTCCTCCATTACAAGGCAACCAGTTCACCTTTCTCTAAACTTATCATTCGAAATCTTCAGACCTCTTCTCTTCCTCTCAATGCTTTCGGTGAAACTTCGCTTAATCTTTCAGAACTCGTTTCAAATAAATCAAATATTCTTATTTGCGGAGCAACGGGTTCAGGTAAAACCTCTCTCTTGAACTCATTATTAAAAGCGACAGCAACTGAAGAACACATTGTCATTTTAGAAGACACTCAGGAACTAATTCTTCCTCACAAATTCTGCACAAGGTTTCTTGCTCAAGAGCATCCTTCCTACAACTTAGAACAATTTCTCACCTACTCCTTGAGATTATCTCCTGATCGAATCATCTTGGGCGAAATGAGATCAAGTGAAGTTGTGGCCTATCTCCTGGCCATGAATACTGGTCATAGTGGAGTGATGAGTACTATTCATGCCAATTCTGCAGTAGATGGAATAAATAGGATGGCCATGATGTTTAACCTCTATGGCAAAGGATTAAATAATATCGAGGTTATGAATATGATCACTAGAAATCTTGATTACATTATTTTTTTAAAAAATAAGAAAATAAAAGAAATCATAAAGCCTCTAGGATCAGATCAAGGGCAACCTTTCTATGAGACTTTATTTGATGCCGAGAATTTCCACTAAGCGCCAAGGTCTTACTGCAGTAAAAACAGCGGCTGCTTCTGCTTCAATTCCGGCCTGTCCTTCCATGATTCCTTCTTGAGCGACTTCATGAAATAGAGTCCGAAGTTTTGAGTTAAGTTTCTTTATTGACTCTTTAGAGGCCTTAAAGGTCATGAACTCTTGATAACACAAATCACCTTGGAAATCATTGTTTAAAAAACTCTTCACTCCCTTCTCTCTCATTATGAGAGTGAGCTTAGAATCAGGTCTGAGTTTAATCATGTCATTGACCTTCAACTTGATTTTATCCTTAGGGAGCCATTCGATAAGTTCATGTCTATCGAGGGCCCTTAGAGTTTTGTGAACGGCCGCTTCTGTTAGTCCATATTCATTTTGAATTTTTTTAGGAGTATAGCCTAAGAAAAAAAGCTCTAAGTATGCCATGGCATGGAGATTATCGGATAAGAAGTTTTCCTGTTCCTGAGTTAAATGAGAGGCCTGTCTATCCTTTGAAAGTTCCATTAGTTTTAAAAGATCACTAAAGTCGATATTTGCAATCTCACATATCTTATCGAGTCGATTGAGAGAAATTTCGCCTGTTGAGAAAAGTCTTTTGATACTTGGTAGAGAAAGTCCAAGTCCATCAGCAAGATCTTGATAAACAATGCCTTTAAGTTTTAAAAGCTTTTTTAAAGCATTCATAAATTCAATAGATTGAGACATAGAGCGCTCCATACAAAACTTCAGGTATCGCCAAATAATACCCTTAAAACAAGGTATTGTTCAAGATTATTTTTGACGATAAAGTCTGTATAAGGAAGGCACCAATATGATCCTCTATGAAAAAGAAATCATCGAATATGTTAAAAACACTCCTCTTATCTCATCGGCCTGGCTTGGAGGTTCCAAAGCAACCCAACGAGAAGATGATCTTTCTGATATTGATCTTGTCCTTGTTACCTCTAATGCTAATAAAACTTTTGATGATCTCGAAATATTTCTAAAAACTCTTCGACCAATTGAACTTATACATACGGAGAAAAAACGCCTCAACTATCATCAACGTTTTTATGTACTGAAAGACACACCAGAAACGTTTTATCTGGATGTTTGTGTCTTTGAATCTCATGAGTCAAAAGATTATGCAGAGTTCTTCAATGAGAAGAGACATGGTTTACCGTACATAATTAAAGACGATGGTCTACTTTTAGAGGCTTCAAAAATTGTCTCTACTAGTGCCATTGAACTCGAAAAAGCTTATTTAAAGGAAGAAGTGAAATCTACTATCGAACTTTCTTAAAAGAGGCCATGAGAGAGAGGTACATTGATGCTTACCACTTTTACTTCGGACTACTTCAAACTTATGTCAATTTATTAAGAGTTAGGTACTGTCCGGAAAAACATGATTTCAACTTGAGATACCTCTATATCGATCTCGATCCAAGGCATGCAAAGATTGTAGAGACATCTTTGAAAGTATCTTCACTTACAGAGATGAAAGAAAAAGCAGCAAAAATCAAATTCCTGATTGATGAGGAATTATCATGAAAATCCTTATTCTCGGGGGAAATCGATTTGTTGGTAAAAGAGCAGCTCAACTTCTAGTTGAAAATGGACATGAAGTGACCCTGTTAAACAGAGGAAATTTTGACGATGGTCTTAAAGGAAATGTTCAAAGGATTCGTGGAGATAAGAGTGCTTTAGCAACTCTTATCGGTGATCGCTTTTTTGATGTAGTCATCGATCAAATCTGTATGAATGAAGAAGATGTAAAGAACGCCGTCTCAGCATTTTCATCACATACTCATCACTACATCCTAACTTCAACCATGGCCGTCTATCCCCTACAGTATAACTTAAAAGAGTCGGACTTTAGACCTGAATACTATCGACCTCAGAAGGCACTGACTCCTCTTGAAAAATATAGTGAAGCTAAACGAAGTGCAGAGAATGCGCTAGTGACATCAGCTCCGCCATTCTCTTGGTCCATAGCTCGTTTTCCCATCATCTTAGGAGATGATGACCCAACAAGGAGGCTCTATGAAGAGATTCAAAAAATCAAAAACAATGAAGGACTCTTTTATGAAAACACCGAAGCTCTCTTCTCTCTCATCCATGTCGATGATGCGGCCAAAGCTTTGTGCCGTCTCGCCTTACATCAACATTCAGGGGCCTATAACTTTGCCTCCAAGACTCCCATAAAAGTGAGTGATTTTCTTAAAATCATATCAGTTAAAACTGGAAGACAATTCCATATAGACCCTCAAGTATCTCCCTCTCCTTTCAGTATTATGAAGAGCTGGAGTATGGATGTAGAAAAATCAATGTTACTAGGATATGAGTACCAAGAAATTTCGGACTGGTTACCAAAACTTATTTCCTAAAAAAATGGGCCCATATGGGCCCTTTCCTCTTAGTCTCTTGTAAGTTTTTTATAAGTAAGTCGCTGCGGAATATCTGCCTTATCACCTAAACGGCGACGAAGGTCTTCATGATAATCATGGAAGTTTCCTTCAAACCAAGTAACCTTAGAGTCACCTTCAAAGGCAAGGATATGAGTACAAATTCTATCTAAGAAGTAACGATCGTGGGAAATCACTACCGCACATCCTGCGAATTCTAGGAGCGCACGCTCAAGTGCTTGAAGAGTGTTCACATCAAGATCGTTGGTAGGCTCATCCAGAAGTAAAACGTTCCCTTCTTCTTTAAGCATCTTGGCCAAGTGAACACGGTTTTTCTCACCACCAGAGAGTTCTTTAATTCTCTTAGATTGATCTTCACCAGAGAAGTTAAAACGCGAAATATAAGCGCGAGCATTCACTTCACGGTTACCAAGTTTAATAAGGTCAACACCACCAGAGATCTCTTGCATCACACTTGCTTCAGGATCCATTTCACGAGACTGATCAATGTATGAGAGCTTAACAGTCTCTCCTACTTTGAAAGTTCCTGCATCAGGTTGAATCTGACCAGTGATCATCTTGAAGAGAGTTGTTTTACCGGCACCGTTAGGTCCAATAATCCCTACAATTCCACCTGGCGGTAATTTGAAAGAAAGGTTTTCCTAAAGAAGCTTATCACCGAAGGCCTTAGAGATACCGTTGGCATCAATAACCACATCACCAAGTCGAGGTCCTGGTGGGATGAAAAGTTCATTAGTTTCATTTCTATTTTCTGTTTTAGAGTCAGCAAGCATCTTCTCATAGTTTGTGATACGAGATTTTGATTTTGCCTGACGAGCTTTAGGACTTGAGCGAATCCACTCAAGCTCTTCGGCCATTTTCTTCGCCATTTTAGATTGTGATTTTTCTTCGGCAGCAAGACGATTTGTTTTTTGCTCAAGCCATGAAGAATAATTTCCTTCCCAAGGAATTCCGTGTCCACGGTCAAGTTCAAGAATCCAGCCGGCCACGTTATCTAAGAAATATCTATCGTGGGTAATCGCGATTACTGTACCCTTGTAGGCCTGAAGGTGACGCTCTAACCAGAAAACGGTTTCAGCATCAAGGTGGTTGGTCGGCTCATCTAGAAGAAGAACATCTGGCTCAGAAAGAAGTAGGCGACAAAGGGCCACACGGCGTTTTTCTCCTCCAGAGAGAACTCCACATAGTTGATCAGATGGAGGACAACGAAGAGCTTCCATTGCAAGCTCTAGTCGAGAATCCAAATCCCAAATATTATGAGCATCCATTTGATCTTGAAGTTTTGCTTGCTCATCAAGGAGCTTATTCATCTCCTCCTCACTCATTTCTTCAGCAAACTTCATATTCACTTCTTCATAGCGTTTTGCAACGGCCACAAGTTCGGCGAGACCTTCTTCAACAATTTCTTTAACTGTTTTATTAGGATCAAGTTTAGGATCCTGTTCAAGGTAACCAAAAGAAACACCTTTTGAAGCATTCACTTCTCCGATGTAATCCTTATCAACACCTGCAATAATTTTTAAAAGAGAAGATTTACCGGCACCATTGAGACCAAGAACACCGATCTTTGCTCCATAAAAAAATGAAAGAGAAATATCTCTTAACACTTGTTTCTTTGGAGGGTAAACCTTACCAACTTTGTGCATTGAAAAAATAATCTTTTGAGACATAACTTTCCTTTATTAACGAGAGGGCTCATTAAATCAAAAAAGTCTCGTTATGTAACTAAATTCGATTAAGAAAGGAATGCAAGAGAAAGTAAATGAAGGCCAAATAAGACGGCAGGAAAAAGATCGATAAAATCAATAGCTTAAGTGCATTCATTCGTTTTTCAAAAAGTTCTACATGCCATTTTTCGATGAACTTGCATTCACTGATTAATTCTTCAATGTCTTTAAGGTAACTCCCACCCTGCTTCAAACTCAATTCACAACTACTCTGCAGTTTATGAACAATGTTTTCTAAATTTTTATGTTTAATGGCATTGAGTTCATAAATTTTGGCCATTTTAAAAATCTCGCTGCGAGATAGTGAAACCGTTGCCAAAGCTTTAAGGACATAAAGACTCAACCATAATTGGCCGATTCCTGAAAAATAGTACCTTTTAAGAATCCGACAAAATATAGGAAAGAGAATGAGTCCCAAGATCTGCCAGCAAAGAATCACAAGATAAATACTAAAGCTCAAATGGACTTCAGTTAAACTTTTGGCAAAAAGAATAAATCCCCAGCTCATGGAGAAGATACAAAACTTCTGAAAGTAGCTTCCCCAGATGAACTCTCGAAGTTTTTTTTCAAATTGAAGATCTTGGTTCAAGCTCTCTTTTACTGAAAGCAGGGCCTCTTTATATTGCCCTCCAAAACGTCGAGACATTTCAAGAAGAAGATTTACGAGACTTGAGAAGAATTTATATTCGGGAAGCTTGGTACTATGCTCTTCACGTCGTTCCCAATTAAATTTCTTGAGCCAGACAAAGAGCTCCTCACCAGGAGGCAGCTTTTTTTCTTTGCTTCGAGGCTTCAACCAATAAAACAGCCCCAATAACCAAAAAATATAGAAAGAAACGCTAAGCATAAATAAAACTCTCCTAAAAGATGAGAGCTTTGTAGGGGTTTCGTTGACAGCTTGCAATGGCTTATCATAATTTGAACTTTATGAATTCACTTCTGAAAACAGTTCCGGCCAAGTCTTTGCCACTTGAAGATTATCTGGCCCAATTTGAGGCCCGGATATCTGCTATGAACACTCTGGAAGAAGCTGAATTGCTTTTTAAGAAAATAAAATTTCTAGGTATTCATTTTGATCCATTTAGCTCCGACATCTCAGCTGAATGTCAGCAAATCATGAATCAACTTGACCTTCATTTGTACCTAGATAACCCTTACCAAATGACCAATATACTATTGAGACTTTTGGATAAGATTGAAGAAAAAATTAATAACTTAAAGCATTAAAACATGAATAAAATTCCCGAATGTAATGTCCACCCGGTATCAATCAAATTACTCCGGTCTGGACACCCATGGATCACTGCCGATAACTTCTCTCAACGCTTCCCTCGTCATGCTGAATTTATTATTGCTCTTGATGACCGAAAACGACCAATGAGTCTTCTTATCCACGATCCTCGCCATAGAAATATTAAAGCAAGAGTTTGGTCCACGAAATCTCCTTTTGATCGTGAAGCTCAACACTTTACAGCTTCTTTACAAGCAAGACTTGATCTGGCCTTCGAAAAAAGAAGTGCTTTAGAGCAATCCCATGCTAGAGAAAATTATTATCTTTGTTTTGGTGAAGCTGACCAACTTCCAGGCCTCTTTATCATTCGTTTAAAAGACCGTGTCCTCATTCAATTCTACACAGGTTTTTGGCTACGTTATAAATCAATCATTCAAACAACTATCCAAGAAGTTTATCCAGAAATCAGTGATGATCATATTTGGTTTCAACTTCGTGGAGAAACAAAAGAGCTGCAAAAGCTTCCGCAGAACGCTGTTGAACAAGGCAGAAAGGATGAGTTTCATCTCAATGAATTCGGCATGCAGTACCTGATTCGCTTAGGATCTTCTTACGATACAGGTCTCTACACCGACATGAGTTCTGTTCGAGACACCCTAAAAGATGAAATTACTTCTGATTCAAAAGTACTTAATCTTTATAGCTATACCGGAGCTTTCTCTCTATGGGCCCTTAAACTTGGGGCCCAACAAGTGACTTCAGTTGATCTTTCTCCCAAGTATATTGAATGGCTTCAGCAGAACCTTGGCTTAAATCCTGAGATTGATGCTAATAAACATGAAGCTATTGTTAAGGCATGTGATGAAGCTCTTGATGAGTTAGCTGCGAATGGGAAAACATATAACTTTATTATCTGCGACCCTCCTTCTTCCTCCTCTGATGGACAGAGAAGAACCTCTGCCATCAAGGCCTACAAAGACCTCATCTCAAAAATGGATAAAGTTCTTGAACCTAAAGGGAAGATGGTTATTTTTCTAAATACTCATCAGGTATCGGCCCCTAAATTTGAAAAGCAGATCGGTGATTATTTAAAAGAACTAGGACTTAATTACAAGATTGGTAAGAAACTAGGGCTTGGTCAGGACTGCCCAACTCTTAAAGGTTTTCCTGAAGGAAATTACCTTAAGGGAATGATTCTTCAAAAATTATGATTAAAGTTAATGGCCTTTCAAA
>CAYWMU010000034.1:0-19255 GCA_964459395.1 uncultured Bacteriovorax sp. | reverse complement strand
TCAAGACACCCTATCATATTGAGTAAGGTTGATTTCCCTGAACCAGACGGGCCCATAATAGCGATGAAGTCCCCTTCTTCGATCTCTAAATTTACTCCATTAAGAACCGTTAGTTGGTTCTCTCCCATGCGGTAAACTTTAAAGAGATCTTGAAGCTTAACTAACATTAACGTCTTCTTCCTCGTGATGGCATGAATGGACTTCCTGATAGTTCCTTACCTGGTAAAGAAATACTACGAAGATAAATTGTTTGCCCAACCTCTAGTCCTTCTTTAACCTCGGTGTCTCGTCCATTATTTTCACCTAAGGTAACTTTCTGAGGGAGGTAGCGCCCTTTTGATTCGATAAAAACAAAAGACTCTCCATTCTCCATTGTCACTGCTGACATTGGTATTGTGATAATATCATCAAGGGAACTCACAATAATAGTTACATTAGCAGTCATACCCGATCTCATGAAACTAGGAATCTCATCAGTGAGAATATCCACCTCATAGCTCGTTACATTGTTAGTAGTTGTTGAGTCATAGGCCAAGTGAACAACTTCTCCTGCAATCTGATTTTGAGGATAAGCATCAAGAACAATGATGGCCCTTTGTCCCTTGGAGACTTGAGCGATATCTGTTTCATCGACATTGGCCTTTACAATCAAACGATCGGCCATGGTAAAAAGAGGATCAGTAGAAGAAAAGCTCTGACCTGTTTCCATCCCTCGTAAGATAATAGTTCCATCAATAGGTGCCATAATAGGAGTTGGACGATAAAGATCTTCCCAACGCTTGAGTTCTTCTGCACCTTGAGTTCTAACAGAATCTAAAAGTGCCGCCCTTTCAGTCGAAGAAGACCAAGCAAGAATTGTTCCTCTTTTAACTTCATCGCCTTCACGAACCAAAATCTCTTCTATTCTTCCAGCAATGGGAGATTTTATTTCAAGTCTATTTTGTGGGTTAACCATTCCGGTAGCATCAATTGACTCTTTAAGAGTCCCTTTTTTTACAACATAAGGAGTATAGGAATAAGAGACTTCCTCACCTTTATTTAAGAAGAAGTATGTTCCTACACCTAGAGCGATTAGTACGAAGAGGGAAATGAGAACTTTTACTTTCATTAAATGGAACCTTTTCCAATGGCCTTTTCAAAAGCAGCATATCTTATAATCCGATCTCTTTTGCTTTGAAGATAACTAATCTGTCGATTGATGAGTTCACTCTCTATGATATCCCAATCTTCAAAAGTGAGAAGGCCGTTGTTATATTTTGCCCTAGCAATTTCGGCACGGGTCTGACTCGCTTCTCGAAATTTTGCATCCACCTTAAGTTTAACATCACTTTGTCTTGCCTGGTTCTGAGCAACTTTAATAGAGGGTATTAAACTCAAGTATGTATTTCTTTTGCTGGCCTCAGCGGCATAACGACTGGCCACGGCACTTTTTGTGGTGGAGTAATCCGCAAGACCATCAAAGATAGGAATTGATAAATTGAGAGCAAGGGTCCATCTTTCTGTCTGATCATCTGGAAAAAAATAGCGGTTATTGCGGGCCAAGGAAGCAGAAAGATCGAGGGAAGGAACAAAGGCTGATCGAGCAATACTCACTTCATATTCAGCTGCTTTCTCAAGCGAGAAGGCCTGATGATAATCAGGAGTATTGAGTGCAAATTCTTTTAATTTCTCATCGTTCATCTCTATTGATATAAGAGGTGGCTCACCACTTACTTCGTATTCTTCAAAAGCATCTTTATTAATGAGAGCAAAAAGCTGTTTGCGGGCAACTCCTAGATTATCTCTTGCAATCAGAGCATCAAGTTTTGCCTGCTCCAAATATGCTTGAGCAAGAAGGACTGATCCCTTATTCTCCCTTCCACTTTTATATCTCACTTCAACGATACCCAAATTACTTTGTCTCCGGGAAATAATGTTTTTGGTGAGTTCAAGATATTCTTGAGCATAAAGCAAACTGGCAAAGGCTTCTTTTAAAGTATAACTCACATCACTTTTTGTGCGCTCTAAGGTCCAAAACCTATTCCGAGTTTGCCAACGAGATTGAGAAAGACGAGAAATATCTTTTAGCCCAGAAAAAATATTTTGATTCAAATTTAAAGAGGTCATGATGTTGTCATTAATGACTGCGGAAGTAGCACTAATAACCTGACCATTAGAAACGATGGCAGTGGGTTGCTGAGATCCAGTTCTTGATGCCGAGATATTGGCCCTGAGGGAAGGAAGAAAACCTCTTAAAGCAGTATTTTGTGTGTACTGAGCTGAAACAAGCTGTTCTCGGGCCGTTTTGAGAGTCATATTTTCACTTTGCGCCCTTTTTAGGACATCATCCCAAGTCCATGTTGCAGCTTCGACTTGATTAAAAAGAAGAAAGAAAAATAGAATCAATTGTTTCATCATTTTATTATTACTTATCTTAGATGTTTTGGGCTAGGATTAATGAGCTTTTTAACTTCAAAGGATTAAAAAATGGGCCAAGTTTTAACAGGACTTGATCGCTTAATTAGCGAGAAGAATTTATCTGAACAATTCAAAGGTAACGTGGCTTACCTCTGCCACAGTGCTTCAGTCACAAAAGATCTCGAGCACGGGCTTATTTCTCTGAAAAAAGTTTTTGGAGATAGGCTTATTAAAATTTTTGGACCTCAACACGGTTTTGTCACTGATGTGCAAGACAACATGGTTGAGTCAACTCATTACACTCATCCTTATTTTAAACTTCCTATTTACTCCCTTTACTCTGAAACTCGCATTCCTACGGATGAAATGCTTGAGGGAATTGACCACATTTTCGTGGATCTTCAAGACGTAGGAACAAGAATTTACACTTATATTTACACCATGACTCTCCTGATGGAGGCCTGTCAGAAAAAAGGCATTGAGGTCGTCATTCTTGATCGTCCAAATCCTATTAATGGCGTGAGCACCGAAGGAAATATCTTAGACTTAAATTTTGCTAGCTTTGTAGGTCGTCACCCTATTCCTGTTCGTCATGCCATGACCATGGGAGAAATTGCTAAAATGCATCAGAAATACTGGGGTGGAAGTGACTGCAAACTCACTGTCATCACGATGAAAGGTTGGGAAAGACAGATGAGCTTTGAAGACACCAAACTCCCTTGGGTCATGCCATCTCCAAATCTTCCAACAATTGAAGCTGCCTATACCTTCGTAGGAACTGTTCTCTACGAAGGATGCAATATTTCAGAGGGACGTGGAACCACCCGCTCGCTTGAAATCATTGGACACCCAAAAATTGAGGCCTTTAGTTTTCATGAAAAATTAAAACCGATTCTTGATAAAGCGAATCTTAAAGGATTTATTCTTAGACCTCTGGTTTTCCTTCCAACTTTCCAAAAGCATGCTGGAATTCCATGTGGAGGATATCAAATTCATGTAACGGATCGAAAGACTTTTGAACCTTGGAGATTATGTCAGTATCTTCTTCGAGAGTTTTACAAAGAACTAGGAAGTGACTTCAAGTGGAAAGAACCACCTTATGAATATGAATATCATAAAAATCCACTAGATCTTATTAACGGCACAGATAAACTTCGTGATTGGGTAGTCAATTATCAAGATGAAGAAGCCTATCAGGCCATTATGAATGAAAATCAAGAAGATTTTCAGGAAAAGAGAAAGTCTATTCTCCTTTATTAAAAGTTTTATATTGTCTCACTCCTCTTAATTTGTTCTAATTTTCCTTTAGGAATAAATAAAAGGAGTGAGACTGTCTATGATGGAACAATGGACTGCTGACCTTGCTGGCTTTATTTGGGGACTACCACTCGTTATTCTTCTCGTTGCCTCTGGAATTATTTTTAGTTTATATTTAGGTCTTCCACAAATTCGATATTTCAAACACGCCATAGAAATCGTTCTCGGAAAATATGATAAGCCAGAAGACAAAGGTGAGATTTCTCACTTCCAGGCACTCTGTGCGGCCTTATCGGCCACTGTGGGACTTGGAAACATTGCAGGAGTAGCGGTTGCAGTTGCTCTTGGTGGACCAGGGGCCGTATTCTGGCTGTGGGTTGCCGGCTTCATCGGAATGTGTACAAAATTCACTGAAGTTACTCTCTCTCTCCTCTACCGACAAATCAACGATGATGGGACCGTTAATGGCGGGCCCATGTTTGTTATTAAAAATGGTCTCTCCAAAAAATTTATGCCTCTGGCTTGGATGTATGCCATATTCACTATTCTCTCCTCTATTGGTGCTGGAAATATGTTCCAGTCCAATCAAATGGCCTCAGTAGTTTATTCGACGACAGGTACGCCTCCTTGGATGAGTGGAATTATCTTTTGTTTTCTTGCTGGTCTTGTTCTTATTGGTGGTATTAAACGCATTGGGAAAGTCACAGAAAAGCTTGTCCCTATGATGGTTCTTGTCTATTTCATAGGGGCCATCGGAATTATTTTAAATCACTATGAAGAAATCCCTCATGCCTTCAGCTTAATCTTTGATGGAGCATTCAACGGAACAGCAGCATTCGGTGCCTTCTCAGGTATTGCCGTTAAAGAAGTTATTATCCTAGGAATCAAAAGAGCGAGTTTCTCCAATGAGGCCGGTATGGGTTCATCTGCTATGGCACACTCCGCGGCCAAATCAACTCCGGTTGAAGAAGGGATTGTGGCACTTCTTGAACCTTTTATTGATACAATCATTGTCTGTAGTATTACGGCCTTATCTCTTATTCTCACCAATGCTTGGCATATGCCTGGGTTCGAAGGATCAGATATGACGGCCTATGCCTTTGAGAGCGTCCATGGACCTATTGGACGATATATTGTGACTCTTACAGTTACACTTTTTGCTTTCTCAACCATGATTTCTTGGTCTTACTACGGAGAGCAAGGGGTAACATTTATTTTTGGGAAGAAGTTTATTCCTCACTATCGTGTTGCTTTTATTATTATGATTTTTATTGGAGCGACAACTAAACTAAATATTGTCCTGAATCTCTCTGATTCATTCTACGGAATGCTTGCCATCCCTAATATCATTGCTTGTTATATACTGCTACCGAAAGTGAAAGAAGAGTTGAAGAAATACAGGGCCTAGTTTCCTAGGCCCCAACATTTGATTACTCAATAAAGATTGATGGCATTTCAACGAATCTGAGTTTTTCCATTGGAGTTGACTCTAACCCAATTAAGCTCTTTGTTGATTGAGTGATTTCGACATTGGCCTCATAGATAGCACGTCTTAGATTTGTTCTCAGAGAAAGTTCCGCTGCACGCAGGGCCCTTTTCTCATTTACCATACCACCACTTTTTACTTTGCCTTTTAGAAAGGCTTTCTTATCTACAGTCTCCATAAGGATTTTCTTCACATCTGCAGGAGTAAGCTTCGGATTTATATCTTTGATTTTTCCGGCAACCTTACTCACAAATGGCGCTGCTTGAGATGTACCAGACATAGGAATATTATTTGTTCCTGGAGCAGCTGAATAAATATTCACACCCGGTGCGGCCACATCAACAGTCTTTTCTCCGTAGTTAGAAAACTTAGCAAGAGCTCTGGAACCTTGGGTTGCGGCCACAGTAATTGTATTACTTTGATTTAGATTGGCCGGAGAGAAAGGATAGATATCGTTATTCAATCCATCGTTTCCTGAAGCAAATACATAAAGAGTATTTTTTGTTTTTGCTACCGACTCTTTATAACTTTCGAGTATATAAGATTGAAGAAAATAAGCTCCTTTAAAGGATTCAGTATCATCCGGTTCTTTCTTATAAATTTCTTTATAAACAGAATCCGAAATTCTTTGAATTTGCTTAAATGGAGCACCAAATGATCCATTGGCCACATCTGCCACGTGCTTCTCTAGAAACTTGGCCATTTTTTTGAAGTTTTCACCTTGGTTTTTTGCAATATAAGAAAGGTAGAAATGATACTTCTGCTCGTCACTTAGATTTGTTTTCATACTTTTAAGTAACTTAAGTATAGAGCTCACATTCGCTTGAATGTATTTAATTCCAATGATTTCATGATCCGCATTCTTAGCAGCAATTCCAGAAACATGGGTCCCGTGAGCATAGCTTCCATATTCTTGGACTTTCGTTACAAAATTCTCATCACTTAATTTTTCTTGAATATACTTTCTATCTTCAGCAGTTAATGTGCCTGCATTGAATCTGGCCTCAACTTCATAATACCCAAAGATATCTGTTGGAAATTTTTCCATTAATGAGTGATCAAAAATTAGGTTATTATTCTCTACAAAGTTCCAACCATTGATGGCACGAGGGAAATCACCTCTATACTCAATAATAGGGTTGAGCCACATTTTATGGGCCAGTTGTTGATGGAGATAATCCACTCCGGAGTCTATTACAGCAACTGTGGCAGCCTGTGCTGTGGTCATAAAGGCAAAAACAAGTGCCAGAGAATATTTCATCAGAATCTCCCAATCAACGTTAATAACGGCTGGGCGAGATTATGCCACTAAACTGAGATTTCTCAATGCAACATCCCAAAAGGTGTAAAAATGAAAGACACCCTCCGTAGAGGGTGCCTTATCTATCTGAATTTAGATGAAAATTACTTGAATAGAGGTGCTAGTGGAATCGGAGTAACGTTTACAACAGGAGCTTTTACTGACTTCGCTGTTCCTAGAGACTTAACCTGAGCCTTTGATTGAGCAATAGCTTGATTAAGGTTCATTCTAACAGTGAGTCTAGCTGCTGTAATAGCTCTGCTAGGGTTAACAGTTCCACCTGAAACCACTTTGTCAGCTAGCCAAGGCTTCTTATCCACAGTTTCCATAAGAATTCTCTTAATATCCACCGGACGAAGATTTGGATTCGCATCCTTAACTCGAGCTGCAACGTTAGCAACATAAGGAGCAGCTTGAGAAGTTCCAGAAACTGGAAGATACTCATCCCCTGGAACAGCTGAATTAATGAGCATACCAGGAGCTGCGATATCTACGTGCTTAACACCGTAGCAGGAAAAAGGTGCAAGATACTGATTCTCATAAGTAGCGGCTACTGTGATTGAGTTATCAGCACGAATATTGGCCGGAGATACAGGTTTTTCGTCGTTGTTTGTACCATCGTTACCTGCAGCAAAAACAAAGAGTGTTCTTGGAGCAGCCGCAACGAAATTCTTACCTTCCTTTAAAAGGAGATCCATGAACAACTTTGCAGCTCTATCTGACTCGTCTGCTTTAGGTTTTCTGAAAAAAGCAATTCTGAAAGCATTATCAGTAATCATTTTAATTTGAGCAAAGCCTGTTCCGAAAGAACCGTTAGCAATCTCAGCGTTATGGCCATTAATGAATCTAGCGATTTCTGTCATCTGACCCATTTGAGCTTTAGCAAGTTGCTCGAAAGTTTTTTCTAAAACTGTCCAACGAAGAGACTTTTGACCTCTCATATTTTCAAGGAATGGCTTCACTTCAGTTGGGATAAGCTTAATACCCATGGCCTGTGAACTTGTTCCACGAATAGCAATTCCTGCAACGTGAGTTCCATGGATAAAGTTACCAAACTTATTAACTTCTTTTACAAAATTTGGATCAGCAAACTTCTTTTGAACCCATTCTCTATCTTCTTCAGTCATCGTTCCCATGAACTGCTTGGCCTGAATTTCAAAGAATTTATAAGGATCATTAGAGAAAGTTCCAAGGTAGCTATAATCAATCACTTCAGAATTTTGTTCAGCAAAGCTCCAACCGTGAACATCATCCTGGTAACCGTTACCATCTTCATCGCGATTATCGAAAGTCTCATGAGGGTTTGTCCAAAGGTTCGGGACAATCATTTCATGCCTATAATCAAGACCTGAATCAATGACTGCAATTGTGGCAGCATTGGCCGAAGACAGTACTCCAAGAGTAAGAAATAAAGACGTCCATTTCATAGTGTTCTCCTTAATCATCAAGGGAGCATCTCAGAAACAGATTAAATACGTCAAATAAAAAGGGCCCTCCAGAAGAGGGCCGTAAGAACTTGTAAGATTATATATTACTGCAGTTCAGGAATGTTTGTGATGTAAGTCACGTCTTCACCGCGACAACCAGAGTTAGTACACACGTTAGAAACCTGGCACTTCTGCTCTCTATCGTAAACATAGTCAGTAGTACCACGTACTAGAATACCTTCTACCACACCTGTTTCAGCATTGAAGACAGCTGAACCAGAGTTACCACCAAACGTATCTAAATTCGCTACAAAGTAAGTTCCTTTCAGAGATCTTACGTTAGCACCGTCAGCAATTTTTGTTGGAACACCAGTTGGGTGACCGATAACAACGAGAGGATCTTGAACATTAGGCTTACCAGATGTTCTATATGTAAGTGGAGAGCGATCAGTTACTTTACGATCTAACTGAAGAAGGGCCCAATCATCCTGAGTTGCCCCATTAAGAGAACGGTTGATGATTTTTGCACAAGAGTACACAGAAGATGAATCAACAACAACATCACCTTGATCTTCGTGATCTACTTTGTAATCAAACACCCACTTGTAGCCTCTGCAGTCTGAATTATTACGGATACAGTGACCAGCTGTAACAAGAAGATCCTCTCCTACTAGGAAGCCCGAACAGTTGGCAGCAGCAATCTGATTAGCGAAACGCTCAGAAGCGCAAATTCCGTTTGAACGAAGAGTTCTACCTGTAACTCTTGTAAGACCATCGCCTTCATCTGGACGAAGATTAACAGAGCTAATCATCGCAGCAGTAGAGCGAGAAAGCTCAACAAAAGCAGAGTTTGATGAATTCACAACATCTACGCGGTTGTCATCGCCATAAATAACTTTATTACCAGTTTTGGCAGAAATTTGACCTGAAACAAATAGAAGTGAACCTAGAATAAGTGACGCTGTAATTTTCATTATGGAAATCCTTTTCCCAATAGTTAATCCCTTAGAGATACCAATAGATTTTTTCAAAGATTGATACTGTAAGTAAACTAAAAGATTCTTACACTTGTGTCTGAAAACTTGATGAACACTCAAGATATGTCGCCATCTCAAATCTCCAGGCCCGCCCATCTGGATCAATAAGTTCACAGTAAGAAGGGTCATTTTTGATAAGACGAAAACGAGAAGGACCTCGGCGATAATAAAAGAAACTGAGCTTTGATACTAAATCCTCAAACTCTTCTTCTTCTAATTCAAACAGAACCATCGAGTTGAGATGCTCAGTGACCTGAGGAATTTTCTTGATTAATAAAGATCCGCTAGAGAGAGAGAGTTTCATGGAATCATCACTCAATCCGGTGAGTTCGAGTTCTAATACTTCGGTTAAAAAAGATAAATAATCTTCAAAGTATTGAGTATATAAAATGAGTCCACCTAGCTTCATGTGAATATTAAAAAGCAATAATTTGAATGTGTAAAGTTAGAGGGAAATGAGTGAGGGCCTGTGAGTGCGAAGCCACACCTCTCCTTGCCATAAAGGAGAGAGACGAGCGACTTCCTTTACATGAATTTCATCCAACAAATCTCGATTTCCTCTTGCTGAATCAAGCGAATATTTTTTTCTTAGAAAGGATTTTCTAGAAAAACCAATAAGCCATTTGGAGTGTTGGAGAGCTTCTTGAAGAACATGAAAATTTTCGAGAATAAACCAATTCTGATCAAAGTTTTTAGAGAATCCTAAACAGGGATCGAGAATAATCTGCTCTCTTCCTCCTTTAGACAAATAATGAGTTAGATGATTCATAAAATCTTCAATGTCACCAGAGAACAAAAAATTCATATGAGAAGAACTCTCACTACGACTGGGGGCCAAGTTATGGCAAAAGACATATTCGAAGTGGTTACCGGCGCTTAAGAATTTTTCAACATCATCGTCAATTTTTCCTGAAACATCATTCCAGATAAGAGGATTCTTCTTACCTCTTCTCATCCACTCTTTTTGAAAGAATGAAATAGTCTCTGGATGATAAGTATCAATGCTGATGATTTTATCCAAAGAGAAGATTTGATCTAAGTAGGGCCCATATCTTTTAAGTTCTTCATCACTGGTTATAGGACTATTCATAGGAGCAGTAGATTCCGCACCTAGATCTAAAATGGTGTCCGCATGAAAGGAAGAAACTTTTTCTTGGAAGTGAGAAGGACCTAAAAGTTCAGACCCATCAGAGAAAGAATTGGGGGTGATATTAATCACCCCCATTAATTTTAAGTTTAGCATTAAACTGGTTGAGGCTTCCCGCCAATAACAGTGTTATCAGACTGGGCCGTAGGCTTAGGACCTTGCCCTTCAGGAGGAGTAGCAGTTATTACCGGCTGACCAATATCCTCACCTGCAACAACTTTTCTGACTTGTTCTGCATCAAGAGTTTCCCAAACAACGAGGGCCTCAGTTAGACGGTGAAGAACATCGATATTGTCACTCAGAATTTTCTTAGCAACTTCGTAGTTCGACTGAACAAAGTTTGCAATTTCTAAATCAATCTTACGGCTTGTTTCGTCCGAGAAACTTACAGACTCTCCACCATAGACCATTCCGCCGGATTGCTTGGCATAGTTTATTGGTCCTAGCTTCTCGGACATACCCCAGTTACAAACCATATTACGAGCAAGATCTGTTGCACGTTCAATATCGTTTGAAGCACCATTGGTCATTTCACCATAAATAATTTCCTCAGCTGCCCGACCACCCATAAGAAAGGCAATAAAGTTCTCGCCTTTCTCCTTAGATAGATTAAGCATGTCTTCATTAGGGAGAGTTTGCGTAACCCCTAGTGCTTGACCACGAGGAATAATGGAAACTTTATGAATAGGATCCGTATGTGGAAGATTTAAACCTACTAATGTGTGACCGATCTCATGATAAGCAGTTAGGCGCTTTTCTTTCTCAGAAATCATCATAGACTTACGGGCAACTCCCATAAGAACCTTATCTTTGGCATTATCAAAATCAATCATATGAAGCTGCTTCTTACCACCACGAGCAGCAAGAAGAGCTGCTTCGTTAACGAGGTTCGCAAGGTCCGCTCCAGTAAAGCCTGGAGTTCCTTTAGCGATAACTTCAAGATCAACGTCTTCTGAAAGAGGAGTTTTCTTAGCATGTACTTTTAAAATTTGCAGACGACCACGGACATCTGGACGTCCTACCATCACACGGCGGTCAAATCGACCAGGACGAAGAAGGGCCGGATCAAGAACATCAATACGGTTTGTGGCCGCCATGATAATGACACCTTCATTTGATTCAAATCCATCCATTTCAACTAGAAGCTGGTTTAGTGTTTGTTCACGCTCATCATGTCCACCACCCATACCTGCACCTCTGTGGCGACCTACCGCATCGATCTCATCAATAAAGATGATACATGGAGCATTCTTTTTACCTTGTTCAAAAAGGTCACGTACACGGCTTGCTCCAACCCCAACAAACATCTCAACGAAATCAGAACCGGAAATAGAAAAGAAAGGAACTCCTGCTTCACCAGCAACAGCACGTGCTAAAAGAGTCTTACCTGTTCCAGGAGGACCAACTAAAAGACATCCTTTAGGAATCTTTCCACCGAGAGCGGTATATTTTTTGGGATCTTTTAAGAAATCAACGATCTCTACTAATTCTTCTTTGGCCTCTTCAACTCCGGCCACATCTGTAAATGTCACTTTCTTGTCATTTTCAGTGAGCATTTTTGCTTTCGCTTTACCAAAACTCATGGCCTTTCCACCACCAGATTGTAACTGGCGCAGGAAGAAAAAGAAGAAGACAAAAAGAAGGATCATCGGAAGCCAGTTAATGAGGAGCGTGGCCAGCATTCCTTGTTTTTCTTCTTTTTTATAATTTGGAATAATTCCGTGATTTTTGAGAATGCGGAATGTTTCATCTCCCGTATTACCTACGAGTTCAAAGTATGAACCATTTTCATATCCTTCGACAAAACGACCTTGAATTGTATTATCACCCTGAAAGGTTACTTCACGAACATTTCCACTCTCCACTGCCGTGATAAAGTTAGAAAAGTCGATTCCTTTGGCGGCTGTATTTTTTTGCTCAAACGTTTTCATTACGAAGGCCATAATGAGGATAACGACTATCCAGAGCATTAAAGTTTTTTGTTGTTTTCTCATAATTAGACCTTTTATATCACTAAAAAAATTCGATTAACCGTTAGGTTCCCCAACATTATAGAGGAGACACTTATCCTTGAAAAGAAAAGAGATTAGAAAGGTTAGATAATGGTAGTATCCTGAGTGTTCTAGGCAACCTCTCCTTTTTTCGATTCCATTCTTCAATACATTTATATAGGGGCATAAATCGCAATCCTCGTTCTCGACAAACGTCTGACACACGGGGAAAAAGAGGATCGAAAGTAGAGGTATTGAGAGTTTTGCAAATAGAATCAGACTCAAGAATGAGGGCAAGCCCCGGAAGATTCTCGAGAGCATCGTTACCTTTTAGAAGATTATTCCATGTGTTCTTTAATTCTAACGGAGTATAAGTTGGAAGAGTCATCAACTCCTGATTGGAAACACTTCGAAGAACTTTAGCGATGTCTTGGTCATGATTCACAAAGTTTCTCTGATAAATAATAAGTTGCTTATAGTTATAGTAAGCTTCAACCCCACCACTAAAGTGAAACGGCCCTTTTTTTCCATTTTCAATGGCCCTTAACATCCGTTGAATGGGAGTAACAATGGCCCCTCTATCAGTCGAAGAGAAGCGATGAATGATTTCTTGAATTTGAATTTCAGAAAAATGGTGCCCGATCAACAGAGCGCCGTGATCATACACAAACATTTCCGCTGAAGTCCCTGAGCGATTTAGATAAGAAGCCTTAATCATCATGGCCTGAAAATTGGCAAAATGAGAATAGAACTTCAGATATTTTGGATATTTCTTTTTAATTCTAGGAATCAAGACATGACGAATATAATTGCGATCATGTTTTAAATCCCAATTGGTCGGATCATCCCGATAAGGAATTCCTTCAAATTTAATGAGGCGTTGAATTTGGGCGCGAGTTACACAGTGAAAAGGTCTAATAAGTTTGCCATTTCTCACAGGAATACCGATAGAAGCTTTCGGACTGTAAGAACGATGCCTCTGCATGAAATTCCATTCGTAAGAGTCATCAAGGTGGTGACCCACCCATAGCATTTCATTTTTTTTGAGCTCACTTAGACAGGCCTGACGGCGAAGGCGTCTGGCCCGCGCTTCAAAATTATGGCTTAACTGAAGCCCATCAAGCATCACCATGCTAAATGGAATTCCTTCCGCTTTACAAAACTTCTCAATCAGCTCTCCATCACCTTTCTGCCCATGACGAGTATTGTGATGAACAAAAAAAGCTCTCACAGGACCGATCATTCCCTGCTGATGAAGGGTTTTAGCAACCCAAAGGAGGGCCATAGAATCCATCCCACCACTGACGGCCACCATATGATGACCATTAAGTTCATGGGTTGAGGCGACGTTTTTCAAAAAACGCCAAAGGTGCTTAAAGAATAGTTGTCTATAGATAACAGGGCTTAATTTTTTCATATTTTAACTTGTTAAAGTACGGAAAATATTATTGACATACCCGTTCCGGTTCATTTAGTATGTCACTACTTTTCTATAAGGGGCAACGTAGCTCAGTTGGTGAGAGCACAGCATTCATAACGCTGGGGTCGGCAGTTCAATTCTGCCCGTTGCTACCAAATCTTCTCCTAATTATTCTATATACTCTCTAAAAAAACTAGTAACTTAAAACTTAATTTCTAAATCACCTCTTGTTTTGGAATCCTCATTAACTGACCTGATTAATATCTTCAACCTATATGACATGCATCAATCTCTGCTAGTGATCAACTCCTTATAATCTTCTTAATTCAACAAGGAGTTCTTATGAAATTTGGATTAAAAAAAATGCTGGTAACGGCCCTGGTAATGTCCTCATCTCTTAATGCATTTGCTGATCACTGGATGGTTCGTACTCGAGCTATTACAGTAATGCCTGAGGTCTCTGGCAAGGCCGCAGGTTCGGATGTCAAAATCGCTAATGACTCTATTCCTGAAATTGACTTCACTTATTTCATATCAAAAAATTTCGCCTTAGAGTTAATTTTAGGAACGACCACTCATAATGTGAGTGTTGGAACTTCTAGCTTGGGAAGTGTTTCATTACTTCCGCCGACTCTACTTGCTCAATACCATCACGAGTGGGGAAATTTTAAACCGTATGTGGGGGCCGGTCTAAATTATACTGTCTTCTATGATGCTCAACCAGGAGATGCTGACTCGATGAAGTATGATAATAGCTTTGCTTACGCATTCCAGGTGGGGCTTGATTACAAAATCAGTGAGAAAGTTTACTTGAACCTTGATGTCAAAAAACTAAAACTCTCAACTGATGTAACTGCTAAAATCGGTGGCAATAAGGTTAAGGCCGATGTGGATATCGATCCTCTTATTGTGGGAGTAGGTATCGGTTATCGCTTCTAGTTAAAATCATAAAGGCCCATCCCTTTTTAAGTGTGGGCCTTTCTTCCTTGAAAATGTCATTTTATCCTGTGAAGATCTCAAAAGAACCTTTTCTTATCTTCAAGGACATTTATGACAAAATTATTATTCTTTATCATGTTCCTTTCTCCTACAGCGTTTGCTTTGAGTGTGGGTGATACTGTTCCTGAATTTTCTCTCAAAGATCAAAACAATAAGGTCGTTAAAAGTTCTGACTTCAAAGGCAAGTGGACTATCCTTTTCTTTTACCCTAAAGCCGAGACTCCAGGCTGCACTAAGCAGGCCTGTGCTTTTCGCGATAATTCTAAGAAGATTACGGAGCTTGGTGCTCAGATCTATGGCATAAGTGTAAACACAGTAGAAGATCAAAAAAAGTTCGCTGAAAAATATAATCTCAACTTCCCTCTTCTTGCTGACGAAGATGCAAAAGTTGCAAAACTTTTTAAAGTTAAAATGCCTCTCATTGATATTGCTAAGCGATGGACCTTTACTATCAATCCTGAAAATAAAATTGTCGATATTGGAGAAAATGTTGATCCTGTATTAGATAGTGAGAGAGTTTTCACTAAAATTAAAGAACTGCAGAAGCCTTAGTTTAGTCTTCCATGCAGAGATAAATTCGCTCTTTAAGGACTCCGGCCTTAATCGCTTGGTCAAAGACTGATGAGAGTATCCAGTTACGAAGAGGTCTTGCGTAGCGGATTTTATTATCAAAACTTTTAATCATAGATGTGGCGTGAATAAGTGAGTCAGGGTAGTTCCGCTCTACTTCCCGATAGACATCTTTTGTAAAACGTACCACTCCTAGCGAGAGATAACGAAGGTGAGGATTAATCTCCTCCATGTCTCCTAAAAGATTTTCGTAAAGAGATTTAAAACCATCCTGATAGATGATGGGATCGAAATGGGCGGCAATAGGATGATTGAGTCCTTGAAGTTCTTTCATCACTTTTACCCGTGCCTTAACTGAAGGTGTCTTCTCATCAATACGCTTGGCCACTTCGTGGGGAGAAAGTGAAAAACTCACAATGAAGTTTTCTAAAGGCTCTAGTTTTTTAAGTGCGCTAACATTTACCGACTTCGTCCTGAGTTCAATAATGGCCCGAGGGTTTTCTTTACAGAATTGATGATAGACTTCAAGCTCTCCCGTAAGATGAGTAAGGGCCAAGGAATCTGAAAACTCTCCCGCATGAAACCATACATTAGTATCGGGATGATTCTCTAAAACACCCCTCATTTCGTTTAAAATTTCTTCATGATTTATAAACAGCACAATATCAGGTGTATTAAAATACCCTTGTAAGTAACAATACTGACATTCATAGATGCAGTTATAAGCATGAATAAAATAATAATGAGGTTCCCCTGCTTTACCATAGGCATCAGGAGCAATTTTTACCTTGGTTCCCTTCTTAGCGCTGATAAATAAATTAAGAGCGTCTCTTTTATGAAGATAAGGCTTTTTTGCTTTCCCCCAAATATCTTCAAAGTCATCAACTAAGATGATCTCACTCTTTACTTTGGAGAGAATGGACTTTGCCCTCGGATGATCTTGAAGAGATTTTTCGAGATAAACTTTATTCCACATGTATTTTACCAGCTAGAATGTTGTGGAAAGGTTTGAAGTCTACTTTTTGTAGAGTCTGAATTTTTTCAGATAATTCAAGCTCAGTGGATGCGACAAAAGAAAATCTTATCTCATCATTCTCCCATTGTGGGTCAGTAACGAGATCGATACCTCTATAAACTTTCTTCCAATCATTAAGTGCCTCTTGAAGCTTTCCCTTGAAGGGATCAAGAAGAATCTCTAATTCTGCCAATAATGCCTTGGCACGTAATTTAGGAGCAAGTTTTGCTTCTGTTAACTCATGAATTGGTAACTTCTTTAAAACTTCTTCTACCGAAAGTTGATCGCGCACTGATATCTGCTTTAAGAGGTTTTGAAATTTATGTTTTAAAGAAAAAGTGAAGTAAAAATCATTGTTGAGATCTAGCGGAAGTTGACTCTCCTCTTCGTCCAGAGGGAGCTGCACAATTTCTTTTAATTTTTCAAGTAGCTTTAGGGAAAACGACTGGGCCAAATCTCTGATAACCTCACAGGCCCCAAGAGTTCCTGCTTGATCAGAAACTAATTTAAAAGAGCGTAGACTTATTCCATGCTCCTTACAGGCAAACGCAACTCCCCATCCTTCTCGATCGACAAGTTTCCCCATACCTGTAAGAGGACGTGCTTTCTCGGGATGAAGGATGCGTTCAAAGCTAGTCACCAGATCAACACCGGTACTACCAAGCTCAAATGATTTATATTGAAGCTTTCCATCGATGGCCAAATAAATGCTTCTGACTTCGTGAATTCCATTGAGTGAAAGTGAGTCATCAAGGGACCCTGCTATCCCTAAGTTTATGACTTCACTATAGGCCCCACTGGCCAGGGCCCGAGAAACTCGAGCGCACGCCTCAAAAGGACCTTCCCCAGTGAGGAGTAAGGTAAATTCTTCGTTTTGATAGAGTTCTTCGCTCTTTTTTGATAAAGAGTATTCTTCAATAATAAATTGGGCTTCCCCATAATGAGCTAGAACAATTAGTTTCATGGGCCAAATTTGCGACTTTAGAGAGTAGATGTCAATGACTGCTGAATTTTTAGGACATATTCCAATGGGTTTTGGTGGAGCTGCCATTTCTGGTGAAGGTGGTGGTTATGGTTTTGGGAGTGTCAGTGAAACAGATGCTGAGAAACTGCTCCTTACTGCATGGGAAAATGGCATTCGTCTCTTTGATACAGCTCCTATTTATGGCTTTGGCCTCTCTGAAATACGAATGGGAAAATTTCTTCCTAAAGACGCCTATATTGTCACCAAAGGCGGAGTCAACTGGCATCCAAATATGCGCGTAGACATGAGTAATGCTCCACACATCATAGAAAAAATGATTGAGGAGTCACTCAAGCGTCTTAATCGCACCATCTCCATGTATATGATCCATTGGCCAGATCCTAAGGTTGATATTCGCGAAAGTTTATCTGTTGCTAAAAAGTATCAAGACCGAGGGGATATAAAAGACATTGGTCTCTGCAATACTCACAAAGATGATCTCTTAAAAGCTGAGGAGGTTTGCACTATCAAGGGGCTTCAATCAGAAGTAAATCTCTTCAATCACAAAAACTTTGAATTCTTAGAAAAAAAATATCTAACCATGAGCTGGGGAAGTCTTGATAAAGGGATTCTCTCTGGAAGAGTAAGGTCAGATCGAAAGTTTGAAGAAAATGATGCCCGTGCTTGGGCACCTTGGTGGAATAAAAAAGAAGTGCAAAGAAAAATTGAAAAAGTTGAACGTCTAAAAGGTCTTCTCACTGATCTCAACATTCCGCTTACTCATTTTGCGTTACAATTTATTGTTAACTTAAAAAAAATAGATTTCGCTCTCATAGGACCTAAAAATGAGAATGATTTAAAAGAAGTTCTCAAATTGGTATCTACCCCTATAGATGAAAAGACTATTGAAAGTATTTATCAAGAATGGATACGAGAATGAAAACATCTTTCTTTCAGTATTCTCTCGATGATCTTTATGAAATTTTCAAGACCAATGATCTCCATCCCGCTGGCGTTAGTCCCCTCTATAACTGGCATTATAAGAAGAAAAAACTAACACCTTGTCTTGATAACATTGCTAAAAAAACCGTCACCTTTGTTGAAAATAATTTTGATTTCACTCTTCCTAAAATTATTAAAACTCAATCAAGTGAAGACAAAACAGTTAAACTTCTCTTTGAACTCGAAGATCAACTGACTGTGGAATCTGTGATCATTCCATTTAACGGAAAGTATAGTTTATGTATCTCAAGTCAGGTGGGATGCGCGATGAATTGTTCTTTTTGCCACACAGGGCTTCAAGGGCTTAAACGCCAACTTAAAACAAATGAAATTATCGGCCAGTTTATGGCGGCCCAGTTGTGGTTAACTAAAAATAGGCCTGATGATGATAGCATTCAAAATGTCGTTTTTATGGGACAAGGAGAGCCCCTTCATAATTTTGATTCAGTTAAAAAGGCCTGTGAGATTATGCTCTCACAACATGGTCTCTCGATAGCTGATCACAAGATCACTATATCAACCGCTGGATATCTCCCAGGCATTCAGCGATGGCACAATGAAGGAATGCCAGACGTCAATATCGCTCTCTCGCTTCATTCGCCATTTAAAGCAAAGCGTGATGAACTGATACCTATAAACAAGACATTTGATTTAGGAGACATTCTTCCCCTAATTGATGCAATCCCAAAGGGAAAAAAGCGATTCGTGACTTATGAGTATCTTCTCATTAAAGATTTTAACGATAGCGATGAGGATGCTCATGCCACAGGAAAGCTTCTTGCTGGTAAAAAGGCCTACATTAGCCTGATCCCGTTCAACCCATTCCCTCTGTCTCATTATCAAAGACCTGAAAATGAACGCGTTGAACGATTCAAATCAATTCTAGATCTCTATAAAATCCCGACTTTAATTCGCATTACCAAAGGCGATGAGATTTTAGCAGCTTGTGGCCAGCTCAATACAGGATTGAAAAATTCAATCTTAAGGTAAAATCCTTACAAAACCTGTCATCAATTCTCTTGCCAAATTACTCCCTTACAGGATAGAAGAAATTTCAATAAAAATCGCCTGTTATGGGTGCACCAAATTGTCCAATCATTTGACATCTGTTTTAAAGCTAATCATTAGGCACCGCCTAAAGAGGTGAAATCTCGTGCAAGAAACTTGTCACGAAAATTGCATTAGCATGGCTAGCTTAAGGGAACTTCTAGAATCAATTGTAGATTTTACACGTAGTTGCAAA
>CAYWMU010000033.1:1341-19756 GCA_964459395.1 uncultured Bacteriovorax sp. | reverse complement strand
TCTTCAACTTACCTTTCGGTTCAATGATGTTATCAATTAAGCCCATATCTTTAGCGAGAGTTGGAGAAAGGTAATTATCGCGCTCAAGGTTCTTTTCAAGGAACGAATATTCTTTTCCAGTATGCTTCACGTAGATATTAGTTAATTGCTTTTTGAGATCTAAAATCTCTCTTGCTTGAATTTCAATATCAGTTGCCTGCCCTCTAGCTCCACCAAGTGGTTGATGGATCATAATTCTTGAATGAGGAAGAGCGTACCTGTGGCCAGCTTCTCCTGCTTGAAGAAGAAGGGAGCCCATAGAAGCCGCTAAGCCTAAACAATATGTGTATACCGGGCAAGTAACGTGTTGCATAATATCATAAATCCCAAGGCCTGCATACACAGATCCTCCTGGAGAATTGATATAAAAATGAATTGGAGCTTCAGGGTCAGACTGTTCTAAAAAAAGCATCTGAGCCACCAAAAGGTTGGCCACGGTATCGTTTACCTCTGTACCGAGGAAGATAATCCGATCTAGGAGTAAGCGAGAGTAAATATCATACTGCCTCTCCCCTCTTGCCGTTTGTTCAATAACGATGGGGTTTGGGATATAACCCATTGGCTTTATAGTCATGCGCGTCCTTTTTCACCCGAAATGTTGATTCGTTTGTTCAAGCTTATCGGAAAATTAGTATGAAACTTGAGGATAATTTTAACCAATATTTAGAAACTTAACAGATGGGTAAGCAAAGAATAATTTAGAGGAAAAGAAACACCTTGTCTTGAAATATTCAACACATAAGGCTAGATTTGATTGCACATAAAAAACAATACTAATAAGGAGTCTGTAATGGCACGTCTTGTAGGGAATCAAGCCCCATTTTTTAAAGCTGAAGCTCTAGTGAACGGTGAATTCAAAACCATCTCTCTAGATGATTATAAAGGAAAGTGGAAAGTTCTTTTCTTCTACCCACTCGACTTTACTTTCGTATGTCCAACAGAGCTTGTTGCATACTCTGAAGCAGCTGATCAATTCAAAGCACTTAACTGTGAACTTATCGCTTGTTCAGTTGACTCTGCTCACTCTCACCTTGCTTGGACTAAACAGCCACGTAACGAAGGTGGTCTTGGTGAAGTAAAGTACCCTATCTTAGCTGACCTTGATAAGAAAATTGCTCGTGATTATGAAGTTCTTGTTGATGATTCTGTTGCTCTTCGTGGTCTTTTCATCATCGACGACAACAACGTTATTCAGCATTCAACTATCAACAACCTTTCAGTAGGTCGTAACGTTGAAGAAACTCTACGCCTTCTTGAGGCTTATCAGTTTACTGCTAAGTCTGGTGAAGTTTGCCCAGCAAACTGGAAAAAAGGTGCAGATTCTATGAAGCCAGATCCTACTGGATCAAAATCTTGGTTCAAGAAAAACGCTTAATTGACACCACTCAGGGCCCTTTCGGGCCCTTTTTTTTGCTCAAATGCCTTGAGTTTCGCACTAGGTAACGTAAATAATTCATTATTTTTGTTACGCATTAAGGGTAAACTTTACAAAAGTGCAAATTACTTCAACCTTCTGATTGTCGATAAATCCAAGAACTCATATAAAAAGCGCCTCGGAAAAAATTGTCCAAGTTGAAGTTGGCCCAAAAGTTGCGATAGCGTAAGTTAAGGCCAGCCATGAAGGCAGGTCTATAAACTCGAAGAGGAATAAATGGAAAAGCAGAACGTAGTTGATTTGAATAAATTTAAAAATACAAAGACTCAGACAGCACAAGCTAGGGTTTATGAACAATACGTTCAATCACTTTCTAATTCCCAGCTAGAAACAGAAGTGAACAATCTTCTTAATATTTTCTCTGAAGATAACTATGGTGATGATTATTTCACCAAAGGAAAATTGATTCTCAAAGAAATTAGTAACCGCACACATCATCAAGTTAGATCAAAGCTTGAAGAGATGAATGCAGAAGTCCTTCGTTTACTTTAGTCTCCCTCTAAATTCGGTATAAAAGTTGCATGATTTTTTCTCTTTGGAGGGAGAATCATGTATATCTTATTACTCTTTAACTTATTTCTTGGTTGTTCTTTTGTAAAACTAGATGAACGCAATAATGAAGACACTCATGCGTCGAAGAAGATTTCATTTCACCAAATGGGCCTAGATTTTAATCAGCAGGAAAAGCGTTTAAACGAGGAGAACCAAAAAAAACTTAATAAATTATCTCAAAAAATAGTATCGACTTCTCAACCAATAAAAAAAATTACTATCTATTCAAACCCCTATCAACAGACATTTCGCCCCAAAGAAAGACTCATCAATTATGACCGTGCAGTTAACACGAAAAGATTCTTAGAGAAAGACCTGCATACACAAAGTAAAATTGAGATAAAAGAAAAAGAAAGTCCTGCATATGAATACAAAAAGGATTCAGACATCCTCATTCTCGTTGAGTATTTATAGATTCATATAGTGAGAAACTTTATTAACCAAATTATCAAGATCAAGAGGCTTGTACAATATTTCTGAATACCGGCGATTATCGTATTCTCCAATGCTTTCAGGTGATGTAACTGTAAGTAAAAGAGGTATGTTCTGAAATTTTAAAATTTCTTCATTATCAAAATCAGTCATAATGAGAGCGGGACGATCGAGGCCATTTTCTAAAGACTTCAATGCTAATTGTGGGTTAGCAAAAGACTCAACATGATACCCTTCACTATTCAAGGCCCAACTTAAAACATCTCGTAAATCCTCATCATCATCAATCAAGTATATTTTTCTAAGATTGGAATCTCGTTTTTCCATCGCAAGAGGAAGATAAAACTCAAAGCAAGTTCCTCCCTTCTCTCTTTTATGGTGTGTAAGAACGCCTTGATGGGCCTCTACTATTGTTTTACATATATAAAGTCCAAGACCGGAGCCACTCTCTTTACCTTGTCCAGCACAGTACTTTTCATAAAGCACACTGTCCATCACAGGGTCAATCCCCGGGCCAGAGTCCAAAACAGAGAAATACACACACTTTTTCTCGAGTCTTACTTCTAGCTGTACAATCGTATGTTGATAGCTGAACTTTAAAGCGTTACTCATTAAATTTAGTAACACTTGAAATATTTTATTTTTATCAGCTAAAAACTCAGGAATTTCTCCATGGATATTTTTTTTAATTTTAAGACTATTCCTTTTAGCTATCGGACGAACGACATCAATGACTTCATCAATTAAACTTTCTGCATTAACAAAAGTTCTTGTTAGTGAAATGAGAACATTTCCTTGTTTGTCTCTATCAAGCAGATCATTCACCATCAAAGCCAGACGATCAGTGGTTTTAATTATTCTATTAGCAAAACGTTTAATTTCTTCCCTTGATAGGTCTGATCTCTTTGATTTTTTATGTAGAATTTGAGCATCAAGCCTTATGGCATTAAGAGGATTTTTTAAGTCATGAGAAATGATCGCCAAAGTCTGGATGTTATCTTTTTCTCGATTTCTCATCGAACGAAGTATCTCTACTCGTGACAAAAACTCATGTTTAATTTTGTCTACAAAATGAATGTTTCCAATTTCATTAAATTGATTAATTTCACTGCCATTTAGTGCTTTATCAAGAACTAGAAATATGCCATTTGAATATTTCTCTCTAATTTTTTTTAACTCTGAAAGTTTTATTGAAGATGAAATGATGAGAAGATCTTTTTCTTCTACTTCTTGATGACCGAGATAACAACAATCAATTTTTAATTGGTGAGTTACTTTTAATAACTCATTCAACTGTTTTTGAGTAAGTTGAAGAAAATGAATGACATATTGAGGAGAATCCATCTGATACCTACTTAATCAAATAATCTCCCAACCATTTGACGAGCTGCTCTCGACTCATTTTGTTTCCGCTAGTACTTTGGTCTTTTACAATAGCAAGAAAAAGCATTTTTTTGAGACATTCATTTTTAAGGGTCATGAATAACCCCTTGGATAGCAACTTCCATTCTCTGAATGAGAAATCCCAGTCTTTCAACATCCTTGCACTTGGCAGCAGACTCAAGTTCTGTGCCTATCCATGCTATTTGTGGTACTTCAAAAGTTACTGCATTTCCCTTTACTTGATGCCCCACTCTTATGGCCTCTGAAAAATCCCCTTGAGCGACCGTATGTCTTAAAAGCCTGATATCTTCAAGCCTTCGATGTAAATATCTACGCTTTAGTTCAGTTGGAAGTTTCATAAGTTATGCCTACAGAAAGTGTTTATAAATCGGTCGGATAATAACTAAGAGAACTCTAAGCAGGCAATTACCTTGAGCTAAATTTATTCTCTAGATTCAGAGTCTAAAAATCAGACATAGGATTGTAGTTTTTTCAAAACAGATGGTGTTTTTTTCAGACTAATCCATAATCTGCTTATGAAAATTCAATTCCTTCCACTCATTTTCATCTTCACAGCGATTGGTTGCCTACCAGATAACTACAACTTTAAAGAGAATCCTGTTTTTATACTTAAGGAAGCCCTTAGTTCATTAGAAAGAAGAGACTCAGAACAATTCTTAAAAATTTCTGGGCGAGAGGCCCTCTGTTTATATGGTAATGACGCTGGACTTCAGCGACTGTCTGATAGTTTTCCTTATGCTGAAGAAGATTTAGCACTAGAACATAAAGTCATTGTCTCTCAATATAACCAGCCGACCAAGTTTGTAGGATACTGGTCCTATAAATCAGAAAGACATTTTTTCTCAATTTATGAAAAACAAGAAAAGAATCATATCATGGATGTGCTTATTGATTGTGAGTTTGGAAATGAAGGAAATAAGCTTAAAGAAGAAGATCAAAGGAATGAAAAAAAATATAAGATTAAGCAGTGTCGTTTAATTAAGATCATTCCATCTGCTTTTTCAACTCTATCTTTACCAAAAAAATGTGAAGGATTAAAAGTTCCTTATGACCACTGAAGACTCTTATAATCGTGATTGACCAGCGCCCTTAGAGTGGAGATCTTTTCATTCTGGTCATATCCTAGAACGTGAGCAAAGGCCCTTGCTCTTTTTTTAGTTTCTTCATCATAGTTATAGAGATCAATTAAAGTTTGCAAAGTAATAAGATTGGCCGAAAAGTTACTCACATAAGTTTCAATTTTCTTACGATGCTTATCTTTAATATCAATAAACTCTAAACCAAAACGAGTATTAAAGACATTTCCCACATCCCCTACCAGCTCTTCTTGTCGAACAAGGCGCGCAACAACTCCAAAAACATCAGCTCTAAACATCTCAGCGTTATAAGTTTTTAGTTGCAGAAGACTAAGATTTTTTAAGGGTTGCACATGGGGAAGAGAGATAATAAGGGTAATCTCTTTTTGACTAGGTATTGAGGGAAGTTCACCAATGAGCATTCCTCCCTCAGAAATATTTGTTGCTCTCCCTTTAAAGAAATGGACTCCATCTGTGTAGAGAATCGTTTCTTTAAAGGGAGCTCTTAAGTGACGACGCTGGTAAGACTTCATAGTAGCTTTGAGGCTATCTCCGAAAGAGGAGAACGCTCCCCAACTTGAAGTTTTACGTGGGCCACTAACTCCTCACCTTTCAGCCTATCGATGGTATAAACCAATCCATTATTTAAAGTATCAAGGTAAGGGTTATCAATTTGTTCACTATCTCCGGTTAGAACAATCTTTGTTCCTTCACCGGCCCTGGTAATAATCGTTTTAATTTCATGAGGAGTTAAGTTTTGAGACTCATCGACAATCATATACTGCCCAGGCAATGAACGACCTCTAATATATGTAAGAGGTTCAACATGAAGAAGACCTTGGTTGATTAATTCATCCCAAGTTGTCATTTCATTTTTGGCACGTTGATTACCAAAGAGGAAATCAATGTTATCAAAGATCGGCTGCATCCAAGGACCTAACTTTTCATTAATATCCCCTGGCAAGAACCCTAGATCTCTTCCCATCGGTACGATTGGACGAGAGACTAGAACTCGAGAATATGTTTGTTTTGTTATGGCACATTCAAGACCTGCAGCAATAGCAAGTAAAGTTTTACCTGTTCCGGCTTTACCAACCAAAGAGACAAGAGAGATTTCGTTATTAAGGAGAGCATCTAAAGCAAATTGTTGCTCGATGTTTTTAGGATATATCCCCCAGACGCCTTCTTTAGGTTTTATGAGAGGAACAATCCCTCCTTTTTTAGCATGGAAGCGACCAAGAACTTTTTTGAAAGGATTATTTTTATCCACTAGTATAAGATATTCATTAGGATAAATTCCTGGAATCTCTCCCTGCTCAATCCTTAAAAAGCGATCCTTTTCAAAAGATTCAATTTTTTCAAGGTCCATAGTGATAACACGTTGACCTGAGTAGATCTCTTCAACTGTTACATCAATTGTATCGTAATCTTCAGCATGAATATTTACAGCATCAGACTTCAAGCGAAGGTTAATATCTTTAGTAATTAAAGTAACATTTTCTCCGGCTTCTTTAAGATAGAGAGCGGAAGCGAGAATGAGATTATCATTTAGGTCTAGTTTCAAACCAGAAATCGTTGGCCCAGTATATTCCTTAGTAACACTTACTTGTAGGAAGCCTCCGTTCTCAAGCTTTACTCCATCAAATAGAGAGCCTTGATTTCTTAGCTCATCAATCATCCGAGAGAAGTAACGAGCATTACGTCCATTTTCGTTTTGGTCTTTTTTAAACCTGTCGAGTTCTTCAATGACTGTAAGAGGAAGAAAGACTTTGTTGTCCTGGCCAAATTTATTAATGGCCATGGGATCTAGTAGTAGGACATTGGTGTCCAGGATGAACGTTTTATTCAAATACTCCTCCTATCCGTGGTGAGTTTGTTAATTTTAGGATAGGGAATTAAACATCGAATGAAAAGTCAAATAAGCTCAAGTAAATGATCATCCGTCGACTTTTTACTTGCTTGTATTGATGACCTAATTCCAAGTCATAAAAGCCGGCCATTAAGGACATAAGCCCAAAGTCAACTTTGGCACCGTAGCTATAGTAACCGCCATTTACCCCGGCAAGCAAACTAAGACCAGGAACACCTACTTCGATACCAGTTTTTAAACGCTGTCTAAACTCAAGGTCTCGGTTGAGATATTTAAGATCTGCTGAGAGGATGTAGTGAAAAAGATTGAACCTTTGACCAAAGGCTACGCCTAAATTTAACTGACCTTCAATGTCAGATATGTCTAATTCAGGCTTCTCCGCTTTAAACTCAGTGTTGCCAATATCAAGATAGCTCAGCCCTACTACCAATTGTGAATTTCTGCTTTTTCGGACATGCTCTAGGCCAACATCAAAGCCCCAAGTTTTCCCTTCCGTTCTACCCATGGCCTTGAGAACTTCTTCCAATTTATCTTTTCCAATAGCATCAATCATTGTCGGCCCGGTTAGTGCTACCGTATCCCGCAATCCTTTACGACCTATATATTTTGTAGCAACACCTATACTCGTTTGAGATCCACTATTCTCTTTTATTCTTTCAGATCCGATTGGAAAAGCAGCGCCGGCAATAAATCCTCTGTCCGATTTAAAATCTAGATCAAGCATTGGATGCGCTTTATTGCGTAGAAGAGCATCATAGCTTTCATTAGCGATGAGGTTAAATCCGAAGTTATATATTTTAAATCCTGGAGCACTCCCTACTGATGCATGAACCGGATAATTCATCATCAAATCGGCCACTCCCATAGGCTCGTCAGGAAAGTCCTTAAACTTGTCCATATCGTTTAATATATTGGTTCCAGAAATATGTCCCTGGAGAGGATAAAGACTAAAAGCTTTTTTATGTCTGGCCATGGAAGCTGGATTGTAAAAAAGAGTATAAGAGTCATCATTAACAGCAGTAAAAGCATCTCCCATTAAGAGGGCCTTAGGAGAACGCATAAGACTTTGTTCAGCAAATCCCAAAGCGTTTATTGAAGTGATAGAAAGAAAAAACGTTATTAATTTTTTCATTCAAATCCCACTTCATAAATAGCGAAAATGAATGTTTGAACTTCCTCTAAATCTAACTCTAAGCAACTTTTAGAATCTCTAATATCAAATAAGCGAGTTAAGCTTGGGTCAATGGTGACAACATAGTCACGAAGAGCGGATATCTTCTCAGAAATATCCTTTAATACTTTAAGATCCTCTGAGGTTCCAAAGTCCATCGCCTCTAAAATGTTGAGGGTGTTATTAATAAGGGTCATCCCATGGCAGGCATATTGTCTTCCCTTCTCTGTTGAGAGATCTAGTTCAGGGTGTCCGTCATCAGGGGTTCCACAAGAGTTAGGTCCTACAATGAGATCAATGATGGAAGGTACATTTTCATAATTTAAAAAACAGGTATTAACTCCTACTCCATCGCCTTTTTGTCCCGTAGAGGTATTACCGAAATAGTAAGCAAATTTAGAAATCTGAACAACGGAGTATAAGAGCCCCTGCATTCCTAAGTCTTGGCCTTTTCTTTTGCCAAAGACCGCTTCCCTCTCTTGTTGTGAAACTACTCTGGTAGAAGAAAAGATAGTATCTAAGGATTTTTCCAAAAATTCATAAGAATCCAGATCTGGAGTTTCGGCAAAACTCTTTTGAACAATTTCATTAAAAACTTTAACAGAGCTAAAATTCTGAAGTTCAGAAATCACTTCAACAGAGTTTACCCCAGCTTTGCATGCATAGGCCGAAGCAAGCACTTGTAAAAAAATGGGATTGCTTAAATCCTGGTCGTCTTTTAAAGCATTGAGAGCGTCGTCACATTTCTCAGATGAAAGATGAGTAAGAGCAAGATCAATTGCGGATTCAACTTTTTCTTCTTTGCTAGCGCCACAAGAAATTAGAAATAATAAAGATAGAATGAGGGAACGAGTGTACATAGTTTCTCCTCCTCTCATTATCTCTTATTTAGGAGTAATGAACCGAGGAGGAAAAATATGCTTTATGTTGTTAAAAACTTTAGTAGCTTAATGATGGCTTCCTGGAATGGAATCTCTTCTAGAACAAGGGAGATTCTAAGAGAATTGGGCATTCCAAAGTCTTTACCTGGTACAACCAAGACTCCTTCTTCTAGGAGTTTATCTGCGACTTCATAAGAATTATCTTTTTCCTGATCAAACTTCTCAAACATTGAAGTACGAGAAAAGTCCACCATGAAATAGAAGGCAGAAGTTGACTGATACCAACAATGAGAGAGTTTATACTCTCTAAAAATCTGTTGAATGAAAGTGGCATTAAGTCGGATATGATTTCTTACAGGTATCAAAAAACTATCTATTGTATCAAAATTAAAATCTATCAGGGCCCGTTGAATAAGAGAATTAGCACCAGATGTTGTCTGTGACTGCAACTTTTTCATTGCTTCTACTACGCTTTCTGGAGCGATAGTAAAACCAATGCGAAGACCCGTTGCTGCCAATGATTTTGAAATGGAATCAACAATAATCGTTCTCTCTAAAAGCTCCGGATCGTACTGATAGAAGTAAGTAGGCTTAGGATCATAATAGCAAATATCCGAATAAGCTTCGTCACTAATAACAATTAAATTAGGAAACTCTGTAAGAAGAATCGCAAATTCCTTCATCCAGGAATGAGAATAATGGATTCCTGCAGGATTATTTGGGCTATTAATGATGATTGCTTTAGTTTTAGGTGTTAGCGCCCTTCGAATATCATCAATCGCGGGAGTGAAAGCATCAAAGACATTGGATTTTACGACTTTGGTGACTCCTCCCCAAAACTTGATCATTTCAGGATAAGAAACCCAGTACGGAGCAAGAGTTATAACTTCATCACCTGGATTAATGATCACTCCCAAAGCATTATAAAGTGAATGTTTAGAACCGTTACTCACAATGCAATCAAGAGCTTCAATGGCCTCAAGATTTCTTTTTTTAGCATAAACTTTTAAAAACTTTTCTCTTAGATCATTAAAGCCTGCTGAGGGTGGATACTGATAACTTTTTAGAAAATTCAACTGATGATGAATTTTCTCAGTCAACTCACTCATAGGCTTAATTGGTAACTGACCACCTGAAAGATTGTATATAACTCTTCCCTCTTCAGTCAGCGATAAAGCTTTTTCATTAAGCTTCATCGTAATACTATCTGAGGTACCAAGAATTCGATCGCTCAACATGAACAATTCCTCTTTATCTAATCTTTAATCTTCTTCAATTCATCGTAAACTAGCGGTGGAACAAAAGAACTTATATCTCCATTATGAGTATACACTTCTTTAACCAACGAGCTAGAAATGTAATAGAGCTTCTCACTAGTCATTAAAAAAACCGTATCACAGTCCGGATTTATTTTTCGATTCATTGATGCCATTTGAAACTCTATTTCAAAGTCTCCTGTGGGCCTTAAACCTCTTACAATGGATCCGATTCTATTAAGACGAGCATACTCAACGATAAGACCTGTCCATGACTCAACTTTAATTCGAGGCTCATTAGCAAAGAGCTTTCTAAGAACACTCACCCTTTGTTCAGTTGACATAAACGGCTTCTTCGTTGGAGAAACGGCTACTAAGACAACGACCTCTTCAAAGATCTTGATTGCTCTTTGAACAATATCTAAATGACCGTTTGTGAAGGGATCGAAAGTTCCTGCATAGAGGGCCCGTTTCTTTTCCAAAATTTCATCCTTTGAATAGTTTAGAATATTCTACACTAGTTTACCGATCAGAACAAAATGATCTCCTTGCTCCACGGTCTTAGTCAAATCAAGGTAGGAATTTAATAGGTCAAAATTCTTGCTCACTAGACGGTCTGCTTCAATCCATACCTCTCCTTTAAAACCCTTAGCTTTTAAAAGATCTAGAATAGCGACATATAGCTTTTGGTCTTCATAGGGAGGGTCCATAAACAGAATAGTTTGCTCGTCTTGCGCGAGTTCAAAACTCATAAACTGCGATAACCACTTCACAGCATCCATTGAAAAGGTATTGACTCGATTCAAATCAGAAAATGCTTTCTCAAGCCTCTCATGATTATCCTTCAGCGCTTTAAAAGCTTGCCGACCAGACTCTACAAGAAAGACCTCATCAGCTCCTCGAGATAGAGCTTCAAATCCCATGGCCCCAGAGCCTGCACATAGATCTATAAACCTATGCCCCGCAAGGTGCTGTCTCCAATCAAAAATTTTTCTACGAATAAGGACGGAAGTTGGGCGAGTATCAAAAGTTTTTGGAGCAGCAAGGCTAAACCCTCTTGCTGCTCCACCAAGAATTTTTAAGGACATATTTTAAGATACTTTTTTCAAGCATTGAGCAAATGGAATGGTAAAACTCATCCCTCCATCAACTTCTACATGAAATCCCTCTTCTGTCCAAGAAAAACTTATCACCTCATCGCCGCGATTGAACTCAACGTCTACAGGCATTCCCTCAGGAAAGTTAAAACTCATTTTCGAAGTGGATTTTTTCATTTCGACTTTTTTAGTAGGAGTTGGAATATGCGAAACAGGAGCTGTTTCTCTGGCCTTCATTTCAAAAACCTCAGCTTGAGAAACATCCAGAGGTTCAGCCTTATTATTATCTTCTTTCAACCAATCAAAAGTTTGGTCTTCAGCTTCTGCTTTTTTGCCAACTGGTGCAGATAGTTCTTCATTGAGCTGAGCGAGTTCTTGAATGATAGGAGATTTAGCGAATGCTTTTTCTTCATTTCTAAAATCTTGTTCAAGAGCTTCGATCTCTTTCATGATGTCGCTAAGATCGTTATCCATATTATCTTTTTCCATTCGTCCCCCTCAATGAAATTAGTCGAAGTTTTTAAGGATTCCTTAACTGGTTCCTACTTTCTAAACGTTTCGGAAGCGAAGAAAAAAAACTTAATGAAGCAGTCACTTTTGATTTCTTACATAGATGTAAGAATCTTACAATTAAGACTCCAGATTCAATGAAAACTCTTTAACCGAACGGAAAAAATAGTAAATTAATCAGCTTTTTTCCATGACAAAAACACTAGGATAAGACAGAATAGCACTTCCCAAAAGTACTATAATTTCAACAGTTTTGCTTTACTGAGGATATATCAATTGTCTAGGAAGGTGTTCTTTGCTCAGCAGTGGTTGCGACCAGACTTAGAGTCTGAAAGGCCCCACTCTGCCCAAAATGAAAATACCTGTCAGAAATATCTATCTTCGATTGATACACGTTTTGCTACCTTCACCCCTAAAAAAGCAAAAGTAATTGAAAGTAATACGACGAACTTTTCTCCCTCTAAGTTTCTTACTCCTGGCTGGCAAGGAGATTCTCTTCAATCAAGATCTATAGTTGATTTTGAACTTTATCTTGATCGTCTTCAACACGACATCAAGTATGAACTTTTAAAAACAAAAGATTTCCCTCGCTCTATTAAGCTCGGTCTTTATACGGAGTTTCTCTCATACGCGGAAAATCTCTCTCTCCAATTTGAAGGTCTCGATGATCTTTCAAGTTTTTGGCAATACATTGACGTTGATCGCTTAAACGAGATCCAAGAACTAAGTGAGTTCATTGATATTTACGTTAATCGCGTAGCTGCCATCACCTTTTATAAACTTCGTTTCATCTCAAGTCTTATTGATACTGTTGGTTTAGAACTAAACGATAAGGCCCTGCTCTATCCTACGAGCTTTCTCACAACCATTTTTAAAATTGGTTCTCACAATGAGCTTTTTTCTCGTTCTCTAGAATCAAATTATTATAGTTGGTACAGGCCTCAAGAATCGATGAAAGGTTTAATGAAAGAGCTTACTAAGCTCTCTTCAAAACTTTCAATCAGTGAAATTACCAAAATCATTTCATTTAGAACCCAAGTTAAGACTGATCAGAGTAAGGTTTATTCTCACTCTCTTTCACATATGGGGTTTGGACTTTTCCTTAACTCTCTTTTAATTAACTTTCCAACTTGGCAAGAAACGATTGAAGGCAAGTCAAACCTCGATCAAGAAAAAGTTATCAGTTGTAAATACTATGGAGACTACTTAGAGTCTCTCTCTCTTTCTCATTGGCTTGCTCAAGAAAATAATAAGTCTTATCGTTGGGAAAACCTACTCTGCCCTGATTTCAAAGGCATTAATTTTAGCACAGGAGTCTTTACAAAGATTTGTAATGAACTTCAGTTCCTTACTTTCTTGGCCCATAAAGCTCAGTACCAAAATGAGAGACCAATTGAATATATTAGCCGTATTATGCGTGCGCATTTCAATAACCGTAAGGGTGGAACTCGCCAAGGTTTACTCTTAGAAGAAAATCCATTCTTTTCTTCTACCTATGACAGAATTATTCTTAACCTATGTCATTTCCCTAAGAGTAATCCTCAACACTACCAAATGAATCAGATTAGTGAGCAGATTAAATATCTAAAAAACAATGGCTATTTATTTGTCATTAGTTCAAAGAAATTATTTGTTCCTTCTCTTCGTGATCGTCTGGGCCCTATTGTCAAAGAACTTAAAACAGAGGCTATCTTTGATCTTGAGGATGTTAAGGGTAAAGGAGAGCTAGGCTCTTACATTTATATTTTTAGAAAGAAATCAGGATTTGAAAAGAAACAGACTTGTTCTTACTTCAGAGTTTCAGCAGAGTTAAAAAGTTTTCATCACTTCTCATCGTTAACTGAGTATTTAAGAAGTTTCTACCTCGATCATTTAACAGAAGTTCCGGCCATGGCCCAACTTGAGTTTCCTGACTCATTCAGAATCGAGTTTTATCAAGAAGCTGTTGTCGATGGAATGCTTATCCATTCGACCAACGAAGATTCTTCTAGAATTACTCACCCTGCTTTCTTTAAAGGTCTTTTAGATAATTGCACAACGCTGAATAATCTATTTGAAATCAAATCTCTCTCTATTAAAGATCAAACTGAGAGCGGTCTCAACTTAGGACTTAAACAAGACGTTTCTTATTTCCTCGTTGTTGATTTCAGACAACCAGCAGTGAATCTTGAGCTTCACCCTATGGATACCTTTAGATCAATTCATTCTGATAGAGGTGAAACTCAATGTTGTTACTTCCAGCTATTCCCTAAGATAGCTGGACTCAATCCGAATATTTTAAGAAATTATTTCTTAACTCCTATTGGGCAACAAGTGGCCAATATTACTTTCACTGGTGGACTGAGCTTAGTAAAAGGAAGCCTTTCTCGCTTCCTCGTTCCGAAGTTCTTTACTCAAACAGAACTTCTTCCTGGCCATCTAAACACTGCTTTTGAAGTGCTTAATTTATCTGAAGAGCAATTGCTAGAAACTGATCCTATTTCTCTTGCAAAATCTTTTAATCATATTGAGCATATGACAAGAGATCTGTTTAGCCGTTATGCTTGCGAAATTCTCACAAGGCTTTCAAGTTTTGAAAGAAATCTTCAAAACGTCGTTTTCAAAATGGAAGACTCTCGTTTTGGACCAAAAGTGAGCTTTAATAACTCCGCTATTCAATCTCAACTTGTTCAAAAACCGACTCACGCTCTTTATCCAAATAATAAAGATGTCTATTTAGAGTTTATCGATTCAAGTAGACCGCAAGATATCCATTTACCACTAACTGAAACATCAATTCAGATCACCCATGAGGGCGATATAAAACTGGTTGCACTCGAGCTTAAGTCAAATAATAAAGTGATTGTCAGACTTCATGCTGATGAGCTCATGATTTCATTCTTAAACTTCATCTTATTAGAAGCACAGAATGTTGCCATTTCAAAACTTCTTCGTGCTGTTTATATTCCTTCTTTAAGCGATCTCAGATCTGTCGTAGAAGATACTCAACTCCTTCGCCAAACTTATTCTGAATTAATTTCGCGAGTACAAAATACCATCCAAGACGCTTTTAGACGTCACGTCACACCTAAGAGAACTTCGCAATGAAGATCCTAGTTCAACGTGTGCTCAATGCCAGTGTAACTGTTGAACAGGAAGTCGTAGGGGCCATAGATCAAGGACTGCTGTTATTTGTATGTTTTGAGAAAAATGACAGTGAAGATGCTCTCCAAAAGTCTGTAGAGAAAATTTCAAAGCTTAGAGTTTTTGATGATGAAAAAGGTCGTCTCAACTTTGATATTCAACAAGTAAAGGGTCAGATTCTCTCTGTTAGTCAATTTACTCTTTCTTGGGATGGTTCAGGTGGTCATCGCCCAAGCTTTGAGAATTCAGAAGCGCCTCAGACTGCTCGTCTTAAATATGCTCTCTTCAATAAGATGCTTAGGGATAAAGGAATTGAAGTCAATGAAGGTCGTTTTGGGGCCGATATGAAGGTATCACTGACCAACGACGGGCCAGTGACCTTTCTTCTTGAGTTCTAATTTACCATATTACGTACAATATCTCTTTTCTTACCTTTTACTACAGAAATAAGGTTTTTAACTTTGGCCTCTCTAGGGAAGTTAAAACTCATACTCATTCCTAATTGATTTGTTTTTTTATCAAAAGTATTTTCAAAGTTCCAAGATACATCCAATCCCTTAGTCATCTCAGATAAAATGAGCAAGTAAGAGTCAGATGATTTCTCAAGGTCTTCTTTGGCTTCAAGTTCTTCGCTATTGAATGCCGATTGAGCAAGAAAAAGATTAACAAGACAACGGTCCCCGATAAGCTCAGAACTCATCTCGATTTTGTTATCTCCTGTTCTTCTTTCACTTAATTTATGAATAGCCGTACTTAATAATTGACCACACTCTTCAGGTCCAATCTTTAAATCAGTATCTACGATTTCTCGAGTTTCAACGTTCAGGTTAATTTCTTTAAGAACATTAATCATATCTACTAAAGAAGTCTTAGGGTCTTCTTTGATCGTTGTAACTTGAACTGCTGGTTGATCGATCTCGGTATCTAGAACTTGCTTGGTCGTCATCCCTTCAAGTATTGACTCGTGGTAATCTTTAAAAATTTGAGCAGTAACAACAAGACCTTGATCAATTAAGGCTTTGGAAATAAGTGTATCCACCATCGCCCCCACGTAGGCCTGGTTATTTTTTACAAGTCCAACTGCCATATTTTCGGCTTCAGATCTTTTTCTCAATGCTCTCACTTCTTGAGCACTTACTAATCCTAGTCCTAATACAAATAATAAAATTCCCGTTCCCATGATCACTTCATCGGAAAACTGAATTTGCTGCAAACGATGTCTACCATTATCCAACTCATCTGCCAGAGTCACTTTTAACTCTTCGATAGAGGCATACCTTTCTTTTATAGGGCTAAGATTCGTATCAAGGCCCTGTCCAAGAAGCATTGGAGAATGAATCTTTCCAAGTTTTTCGTGAAACCAGATACTCTCAGAATTGAGTTTATTAAGTACTTCGCTGGCCTTGATAATTTTATTCTCTAGTGGTTTAAACGTTGTCTTCAATTCTTCAAGGCAAGCATTAGTTAGTTGTGAAAAACCTTTATCAAGGTACGGCGATTTCACATCCTTGATCATCATGGCCGTAAAGCTTTGGTTTATTCTGCCAAAACATGTTCCAAGCCCCTGGTTCATGACATGAATTGTTGAAAGATAATTTTGATTAACTTGATGGTGCCAAAATCCACCAACGGTTATGAGGAGACCTACCCCGCAGGTCAGAAGAATTTTAGGCATAGAGATATTAAGTAACTTTTTCATGGGAGCTCAACTTCCTTGTTGTTTCAAAAACTTATCCCTTATTTTCCCCTCTGTCCTAGATCAGGTCAATCAGGAAATTCCGGGTCAAATTTTTAGCTTCTTATGTATAAATATTACTCATTTTTGGCTAGAGTGTTAAATATAGGATACTCTTTAGCCAAGCGAAGGAGTCAGGAATGTCTCAGGACATCACCCTCAAGCTACGAATTAACCTCCCTATGCTCATCATTTTGGTGGCACTGCTACACCTGTTGCTTTTTTTCGCTAGCATCCCTTCTTTCAAATCCAAGTTAAGTGAGAGTACAACAGACCGAGTACAAACTCCTTTTAAGATTAAAGACATTCGAACAGTTGGATCAAGAGAGGCCAAAAGAAAGGATAGTATTTATTCTTTTAAAGGCCCTGAAGCCGACACAGTTGCAAAGACAGCTCCTGATGTTAAGGAAAGTCTTTCCTTAAAAGATCTAGCAGAGCAAATAAGCCGCGCTCAAACAGAAGTGAATGAGAAGCCACAGAAAGTTTCACAAACACCCCATAAGCAAATGCAACGTCCAGGCACAAAGCCTGAAACAAATAAACGAGCATTAGATGCGGTAAAACTTCGTGGGGATCAAATGCGTAACTACGCTAATAACGCCCCTATTCAAGAAGCATTCCGTGGCGATCCCAGAGCTCGAGGGTTAAACACTTCCGATATTACAGTTAACTTAGAAGTTCCTGAAGGGGTCAGTCCCGATGAACTCAATAAATATGAACTCATGTTTTATGGCTTTCAAAGAAGAACTGCTATTAACTACATTAACTCTTTCTACAACAAGTTAGAAGAGTTCAGACGGGCCAATCCCCATCTTCAATTCCCGATGACTCAAGACATGCAGGTCATGACTGGCCGTCTTACCTATGATGAGAAAGGTAATATTAAAAGAATCAAAATGGTTCAGTGGTCTAATGTTGATAAATTACAAAACTTTTTTATGGATGTTCTTAAAGATATGGATACTCTCCATAACCCTCCTCAAGCCCTATGGGAAGATACTGGAGAATTCTCGATTTATTTCAGCTTAATTGTTAATGGCTAAAAAATTTATCTTTTAACTTTTCCCAGAGTCCTAGTTTTTTTTGCGAAATAACTTTTGATAAAGTTGTTTTGATCTCTAGTTCGATACTCTCTCTTGTTTCTTGTGAGATTTTTATCCTAGGAATAGCATTCGTTATTCTTGATATCTGTGCCCTTCGCATGAGTATTTCTTCTTGGAGATCTGTCCTTGATTTTAAAAGGGTTTCAAACTCTTCCTTCCTTGAGTCTGAAAGAGTTCCATCAATATAAGCAGAAATAAACTGTACTTCTCTTTCAATCATAATTCGCTCTCTTGAAACTGATTAGTTAGCATGAATCGACTGTTATGAATTCCTTCAATAACTTCCCATCGTGCAATACCTAAAAAATCCTCGATATTTTCCGGAGCGTAATTCATCTGATATCGAAGTATCATGATCGCTCTATCCCTTAAAGGTAAACGATAGAAAGAGTCTTCATGGTTTATCTTAAACTGCACAATTCTTTTATTGGCGAGATTGTAAATATGGTTCACCATCTTTTGAAAAAAGAATCTGCGAAGTTCATTGTCGATCTCCACCTCTAAGCTTTCTAACAATTTTTTTTCTTTAATAATGAATCCATTTACTCCATCAATGACTAATTGTTCTGCTTCCAGTTCATCCGGGAGGAGAGCAAAAGAGAACTGATAGAGCTGCTCAAGAAGAGGACTAATGAGGCCAAATATTTCTTTTCTATTCATACATCCATCATATCCAGCATTTACTCCATGCCTCAAGCCATAAGAATCTGATAAATGCTGTCAACTCACAT
>CAYWMU010000033.1:0-1331 GCA_964459395.1 uncultured Bacteriovorax sp. | reverse complement strand
TCAGTGAAACTTAATTAAGTTTTCTTCAGAGACTCCGATAAGTTTACAGAAGAAAAGTCCAGAGGTTGGCCTATGAAACACAAATTATGTCTAATTCTCCTCTCATCCAGCATGCTGGTTGGGTGTATTAAGGAAACAAAGACTGTAAGCAAAGAGAAAAATAGCTACGAAACTCCTGAGTGTGTTTACTATGGGACATGCACTACTGGTGGTAGCGGTGGCGGAGGTTCAAATACAACAGGGACTAGCGGAAGTACGGGAACAACTGGAACAACTGGCGGTAGTAGCTACCCTTCGGTTCCCTCTCATCCTGTCGAAGTTAACTGGGGTGTACACTACCCAGCAGGAGTTCCTCAAGGTAGTGGTACTTGTACAACACCTCAACTTCCCTCTGGAGCTGATTATGCCTATGATACAAGAAAAGCCACACTAACGGCAGCTGGTGGTAAGGGTTATGATCCTACTTTTCATGAAGTCCCTAGCTATTACAATACGTCTTCAATTTTAAAATCAGTCGAGTCAGCTAAACAACTTTTTGGAACCGACTCAAGACTTAGCGTGAGATTTAAAGTTCATCCACAACCGGATGCACGACAAACCACTGATTATTGTTATGGACGTACTCCAGGGCTTTCTTCTATGCCTGGATATACAAAGCTCAGTTTTACAGTTAATGCTGTAGGAACAAGAAACGGAAATAAGGTAATAGAACCGGTAGGAACTTACACTGTTGGAGTTAATGATTGTTCAAATCCAATTAATCTCTCATCTATAAAGTCAGCATTCCCTGATGGAGTTTACCTCACTATCTCTTCAGTGAAGTCGAATCAAGGAGAATGGTGGGATCCACAAGTTGGCTTTCAAAACTCCAATGTATTTACAACAGTACCTAGCCAAAACTGCTGGGCAATGGAAATTGAAGTCTCCGCTGATGGAACTAAAGTCTTTCCTAATCAAAACTAATTATTCAAGCATCTGGTCAATAATCTTATTGGCCAGATTCTCTCCATAAGCAAAGCTCACCTCTACAAGAAGCCCCGGACAAGTGATATTCACTTCAGAAACTGAATCATTTAATATATCAAATGCCACCCAATCCACTCCATGTTCCATCAGCTCTTTGACGATCTTCTCAGCACGCCCCCGAGCAAGCTCAGAGAGTTCATACTTATAGAAGCGAGCTCCTTGGGCAATATTAGAGAGGAATTCCCCCTTCTGAGGGACTTTGAGGATTGAACCAAGTTCCCTACCTTTAAAGTAAATACTCCTCACCTCGCCCTGATAAACCTCTTCTACGAATGGTTGAAGGATGACCGGCCCTCCTAACTCTT
>CAYWMU010000032.1:0-19864 GCA_964459395.1 uncultured Bacteriovorax sp. | reverse complement strand
ATTCTTTTAGAATTGGAATAAGTATATCCGACTGTTGAGGTATTAGCGTAATAAAGCTCTACCTCTACATCCATCGCATTATTCTTTGCGGGTTGAAGAGTTTCATTCCCATCTAAAATGTGCTGATAAATCTGAGCATTGGTTTTGCCTCGGTTATCATTGAAAGTAATTGTGCCGTTGTACTTATGGTTCTTCACTCGATCCATAAATTCTTTAGAGGCCACCACCTTCTTAACTACTGCAACAGCTTTTTCATATTTCTCTTTTTGTGCTGCCGTAAAATTCACATATTTAATATTAACTTTTAAGCTCTTAGCTGCAGCAGGTACCCCATCATTAGGCACAGGAGCTGGGTTATCATCATTATCCGAATCATCTGGTTCCTCCGGGGTTGTTGGTTCATCTCCCCCCACGCCAACTTGCGTTGGATCTTCAATTGTTGTTGGATCAGTTCCTTCTGTACCTTCCCCATTACAGGCGGCCAAGGTGAGCAGGAGTGAAGTGATCAGAAATAGTTGACTTAATTTCATATAACACCATCCTTGGTTTTTTTGCGTGGCGCATAATGCGATGGGTTAATAATTGCACCAAGGAAAATAGTTCCGAACAGGGAAGAAATTGCCCCTATGGTCCGAGATAAATGCCTAAAGGAATGGAGTAATGTTTGTTACAATAGAAAAACTTATGCGGAGGAAAGAGTGCCAAAAACAATAAAAGTTATAGTTTTTATCAATGTCATGGTATTTTTAAGTTGGCTCTATTCCATGACAAATTTTGGGGCCTTAAAATTTATGGCGGAGAATTTTCTTGTTAGCTGGAACGCTCTTTTAGAAAATCGTTTTTGGGTTCTGATAACCTCAGTATTTTCTCACAATGCTTTCTTTCATCTTTTCATTAATATGTACGTGCTTATTGGGTTTGGTTCCATACTGTTACGTTTTATGAATCCACTCACCTTTCTCAATTTCTATTTTACTGCCGGGCTCATGGGTTCATTTGCCCATGCTTTCCTTTCAAATGTCCTTATGAATTCTCCTGAAATTCCTGCTCTAGGAGCTTCTGGGGCCATTGCCGGGATTATTCTTCTTTTTAGTCTTCTCTTCCCCAAAGAGAAGCTTCTCCTCTTAGGGATAATACCTGTAAGGGCCATTTGGGGAGCACTCATTGTAGTTGGAGTTGATATGTGGGGATTGATTGCTCAATCAAAAGGTGGAGGACTAAATATCGGTCACGGTGCTCACCTTGGTGGAGCATTCATGGGAGTCATCTGGTATTTGTATTATCGCTTCAAACTGAAGAGGTTAAGGTCTCTTTACGAGAAAGAAAATCAAAGACATTTTGAAGGGTAATTTCTCCTAAGATCATTTGAGGATTCATTCTATCTACTACAATAAGACTCTCGTCCGCATCAAGTCTTCTCAGTTTTACTAAAGCGTGAGAGAGGGATTGATCAGGGTACACAAATTTAGCATAAGGAAGGGGCCGTTCTAATCGCCCTTCTTTAGAAAGAAAAATTTCTTCGACCACTGTTTGATTCAACAGATCTTCATCATCATGACTTGGTAGTTCATATCCTTCATCATGGGCAACTCTTTCATAAATTGTCCCAGGTTTAATTCTTTCAGAAAGAAAATAAGAAACTAAGCACGAAAGCATAAGAGGGAGAACAATTCTATAATCATGAGTCATCTCGAATACAATAATAATTGAAGTGAAAGGTGTTCTCATAACAGCGGCAAAGAAGGAACCCATACCAACTAAACAGTAAGCACCTATCTCAACCTCTGACAAAGAGAATACATGAGTTGAGGCCATTCCAAAGAGCCCTCCCAAGACAGCACCTAAAAAGAGAACAGGCATGAGAATTCCACCGCTGATCCCTGCTCCATAACAGAAAGCACAAGCGATAAACTTTACGATCAACAGTGCTAATAAAGCATGCCATTCGCGGGAATGACCTTGTAAAAGTTGGTTTACTACCGATAAACCATTACCGGTTATTTCTGGAACATAAAGTGAAATGGCACCTACGACAAAAAAAGCAAACATCGCTAAAGTGAATTTATGATGTTTAAAATACTTTCTCGTCATTTGTCTTACACTAATAATCTGAGAGATAAAAAGTGGGCCTGCAACTCCAGCAAATATGCCGAGGGCCAAATAAAAAATTAATTCAAAAGAAGAGTTAAAAGAATAACTCACAGGAGTGAAAACTGAGTTCTGACCAACAAGTGCTGCTGCCGTTATTGAGGCCACTAAACTTGAAATAAGAATAGGCCCCATTGATTTGACAGAAGAGTTACCAATGATCTCTTCCATAGTAAAAATAACTGCTGCAATAGGTGTATTGAAAGCCGCAGCGATCCCCGCAGATGCTCCAGCATAGACCAGAGACTTAACTTTTCTTTCAGGTAATCGAAACTTCCTACCAAGAGTTGACCCCACTCCTGCTGCTACCGCAATCGTTGGTCCTTCCGATCCTAAAGGAACACCAGATGAAAGAGAAAGGATAGTTGTAATAATTTTTGTCATCCACTCTTTAGTAGAGATGACACCATGGTGAACAGCTAACAAAACTTTTGTACGGGGAATTCCTGAACCTGCACAGGCCGGCACAACCTTCGTGACAATATAGCTTCCCAGGGCCAGAGAGATCCCTCCTAAAATGAAACTTTTAAGAGTAAATCCCGACGAAGTACCAAAGAGATCCATTAAGTAATGAATCCCTTGATGCAAGAGGATTGAGACTCCTCCTGCAGCAAGGCCAGTTAAAAGATTGAGAATGAAAAATTTCTGTTTAAGATCTAGCTTCTCAAGACTCAACTTCATATTTGCTTTTATCGAGCGCGGTTAATAATAGCATCGAGAGAAAATCTTCCTCCACCATAAAGCATAAAGAAGAAATAAACTGATAGATAAAAGAATGAAAGTTCTTTAGCACTAAATGGATCTGCTCCATGGGCGCCAACTGCTGCCACTAACATAGTAAAGCCTAGGAAAAGAGCGGAAGGTCCAGTTAGTAACCCGAGAGCAATTAAAATACCTCCCATAAATTCAGAAAGACCTGCTCCCCAAGCAAAGAGTTCAGGTAGCGGAAAACCAAGACCGCCGACGGCCTGAATAAAGCCTGGAGCTGGAGGTATTTTTCCAAGACCATGTGCAAATGCCATCGCGAGTCCGGCAAATAGTCTTAGTGCAAGAAATCCAAAATCACCTGCAAGACCTAGAGAGGCAGAGTTTCTAAAAAGTAGCGATTTCATAAATAATCCTTTTGGTTAACGCTTCATAATTATGCGAACTCTAAATGAATCTTAACAACGCTTAAGTAGACAAAAACGCGGAGTCATCTCCATAGTAACCCAAGTTTGTAGGTTAAGAAACAAAATGCCATGGAGGAAATATGCGACACCTGATTTTTTTAATCTGTCTCTTATCGGCAATACCAATCTGGGCCAGTAGCAGTCTGACGACCCAAATTTATGACATTGATTATGGTAAAGATGAGACAGAAGATACGCTAGTTCTTCTTACCAGTGGCCATGTGGCCAAACTCAAAAAAGATGATCGGTTCATGTGGTTAAAGAAGAGAAATAAAAGTAACTTACAAACAGATCAATGGTTTCAAATAACAATGGATAAAGACCGCTATATTATCAATATCCAAGAAACTGAATCTCCCTTCGGTCCTGAAGAAGTAAAACAAAAAACAGTCGAGAAATTCTTAAATAGAACATATGTCCCAACCACTGTTGAAAGCATGGCAAAGGCCCAACAGTATCATCGCCAAGGAAGAAGAGATTATAATGGTGAAACTCAATGCTTTAACCGAGGAATGGTATGGAGCTATGAATGGTGGAAAAAGAATAGTGTTAAATCAATGAAGTATTGGGTGTTCTTCACTCGAAACTATATTAGAAGATATAACTTTGAATGGTGGTTCCATATCGCGCCCTATCTTCATGTCATGCATGAAGGAAAAGTTGTGGAACGTGCCATGGATCTAAAATATACCTCAGGCCCTGTGGACTTAAGAAGATGGACAAACATCTTCATGAGAAACGATGCTGAGTGCAGGATCATCACAAAATACTCTGACTATGCTGACTACCCTTATACTGGTGATTGCTATGTCTTGAGATCCAGTATGTATGTTTACCAACCGGCCGATCTTGAGATGAACGAAGCTTGGGGTTACACCAAAGATAGTTTTCTCATGGATGAAGTCAGAGGAGCTTACCTCGAAGCCTTTGGCGTAAGACTATAGGAGTATATATGAAAATCCAAAAACTAACTCCATTAATACTCGCTTTACTTCTTTTTGGCTGCGGTAAAGACTCAAGTAATAATAAGAGCGAATCATCTAACGAAGCTCGCAATAATGAAGTCCAAGAAGAGGAAGTGAATTATCCTCCTGATGGTTCCAACATCGAAGGTAAGTACATTGCAAGATTCACCACTCTTAATCCTCATGTAAATGGAACTGTCCCAGGAAGTGTAACCTTCTTCCGAGAAAAAGATAGAGTGATGGTTTACCTGAGATTGTTTGCTGGTTACCCTAAGGCCTGGCACCAACAAAAAATCTATGAAGGAACTCGTTGCCCTACACTAGCTGATGATACAAATGGTGACGGTTATATTGATATTGTGGAAGCAGAAGCAGTCTTAGGTAAAGTTCTCATTCCACTTGATGCTGATATTTCCTCCCAGCGTTCAGGTAGAAACTTCTATCCTCTTGGTGACCCTTCTGGTTCTTATTACTATGAAAGAACCACTAGTTTCTCCAGACTATTCCGTGATCTAAAAGATATTAAAAATGCTAGCGAAGAATATAAAAAACTTGGACCAGATGAAGGCTTTTCTTTAGAAGGTAAAGCTGTTCTTGTTCAAGGGGTATCGCAAGAAGTAGAGTTTCCCGAAACAGTGGCTTCTACATCCCGCTACAAACCTTTTCAAACTCTTCCTATCGTTTGTGGGACCTTTGTATCCGACAATCAAATCACAGGAACACTTGATGATGGAGAAATTCCGGGACCAATTGCTGACGTAGAAGAAGGACAGGATCGTCCTGCTCGAGAAGGCGATGGAGAAACTGAAAGAGACGACCCTCCTACCAGAGACAGTGATCGCACTAATGATGCAGACTCTGGCAACTCTCCAACAGTTGACTCTGACGGAAGATCTCCAACTCAACCAACTCCTCGTCCTCCAAGAGATTATGGAGACAATAGTTCTGGCGAAGAGGAAGAAGACTCAGGTGGTGGAAGAAGATTCCCTTGGCCTTGGGGAGGAGGAAGAGATAATAACGATAATCCTCCAACTCCGGACACTCCTCGTGAAGAAGAAGCAGAGGAAACTCCCTCAACTCCTTCCTCTGCGCCTTCAGAAGAAGAAACGCCTGCTCCAAGTGCTCCTGCACCTGAATCAGAGAGTGAAGAATAAAAATTTTTAAAAGCTATGGAAGTCATTAACACTGATTTCCATAGCTTGAATTAAGTGTCTAAATCATTGACATTGAAACGCATTTAGAAAAATGGTAAAACCCCTTTACGAAAAAAAGGGTTTATCATGAAAAAGCTGTCTATTCTTTTGACACTTCTCACTCTTAGTAGCTGTGGAGTTGAAACTAAGAAAACAAAAAGAATAAAATTAGAATTAGAGGACTCGGGAGTTCAATCTATTCTTATTCAAGGGGCTGAACTTGATGAAACTTTCAAAGAAGAGGCCAAGCAACTCAATATTCAAGTTGAAGGTCAATCCATCCTTAAACTCACAGGACAGTCTCAAGACTTAACACTCTTAGAAATCCCTGTTGGTGAAGAATTCTCTTATATCCAAGATCCTAGTATTGAAGTGGTTAAAGATAGTGCGGCGATGCCTGACTTTACAAATCTCTACTTAGCAAAAAAAGAATTTGGGATTGAAAAACTGGCCCAGACTCACCCCTATGCTGATGGCCGAGGAGTCATTGTTGGAGTCATCGATGATGGGATATCCCCTCATCAAAAAGGTTTTCAACTCACAACCACTGGTGAAAGAAAGTTAATTGGTAAAGCTTCAAATTCATCGAGCACCCTCTACCCTCTTACACTAGATGGAGAGAATTACTCTGCACTCATTAAGGAGTTCAAAACATTTAAAGGAAATCTCGATTTAAACAGAGATGGAAAGATCAATGATTTTAAAGCAACCGTTTCATTAAATGGTAAAAAAGTATGCCTAGATTTAAATAACAACAATAATTTTGAAGATAATGAATGTAGAGGAGAATTTAACTCCACTGGAGAATACTTTCTTATTCCCTCTAATCCGAATGAAGCTCTTGTTGCTGAAGTTGACCTTGAAGCCTTAACGATCAAACTTTTACAGAGTGAAAAAAGTGGGGATTCCCATGGTGAAGGAGTTGCCAGCGTTATGTCAGGGCATCGAATGGGAGGAATTAAAGGATTTGATGGAGTAGCACCAGGATCAAAAATTTTAGATTATGACTTATCTCAATCTTCACACCTTGCTAAAGAAACAGAATATACATTAGGAACATTTTTACTTGCTATTGATTGGTTGGCCTCTCGAGGCGCACAAGTTATTAACGTCTCTTACTCTCTCTACTATACCTCTGCCAAGACTCAAGAATTCATGGCCCAGGCATTAGACGATATTGTTAAAAAGCATAATGTGATATTGAGTTTTTCAGCAGGAAATAATGGACCCGGTCTTGGGTCTCTCAACAGAAGGCTTATTTATCCTGCATCTACGCTGGTCGCCGGGGCCTATCTTTCAAAAGAACTAGATGAAAGAGTACATGGAGTAACTGGTCTACCAGAAGAAGGGAGAATGGTTTATTACTCTTCTCTTGGACCTGGGGCAAGTGGTGCCGGGCCACTTCTTATCGCGCCACTTTCTAACTTAACTTATGCTTCACCGGATGATGGGATGAGGGCCTTTTCAGGTACAAGTTCTGCTTCTCCTGCCCTTGCTGGTGCCGCAACTGTCCTTGTGAGCGCCATTCTTCAAGATGGACTACCCTACGATGCAACGACAGTAGTTAATGCTTTAAGACTTTCAGGAAAACAAATTGAAGGCGAACCTTTCATTGCTCAAGGTTATGGTCTTCCTCAACTCGATAAAGCTTTAAAGATTTATCGTGATCTCACTGCTGGAAAAGAGTTTACTCACATTGATGTAAGTGTGAATCAAGGTAACTTGGATGGAGCTAATGCTCACGGTATCTTTATCAAGCGTTCAAACCAGTCACATGAAACATACAGGCTTAATCTAAAAGGCCATATTTCTAAACTAGCACCTCTTCATACACAAACAGAATTAGTCACTCCTATTCGAGTTGAATACTCAGAGGGAATTAGTGGAGCGAGAGAAAGCTGGATCAGTAGTTCAGCATCCCGAATCCATATAGATGTCGATAGTGATCTCGTTTTAAATGGTGACGATGAAGGATTTGGAGAAATTAGAATATTCTCTCAATTAAACGACAGACTTCTGGCAATCATTCCTGTGACAGTCGTTAATGATTACAATGCAAATAGAAACATAAGAAAATCTCTAAAAGTAAGTTCACAAGAAGGAGCAAGGATTCATCTTAATGTTCCTGCTTTTGTTAAAGGTATTAAAGTTAATGCTCGATTAATTAAAGGTCAGAGAAGAATTCTTAATTTTGCCACTTACAATCAACATTTTATTCGAACTCGACAAATGGCCTTTACTTCAGAGTTTATTATGCCTATTAGCGGACATGGCCATTATCAGATTGCAATGTTGATGGCAGGGGGAACAGCTTCTTCTGCAGAAGTAGAATTTGATATCGAACCTATTTTCTTTGAAATGGAGTCCCTAAGCATTAGCACTCAAGAACCCATTATTAGATTAAATAATAACTCTCAGGCCTTGTTACAAGGAGACTTACACTTAACTCCGATTCGACCAGCTATCTTCTCACAGGTGTTTAACAACACACAAAGAGGCCATGCTGAATTAGAAGTAGCTCCTGGAAGTTACCGTGTCGAAATGGTGGCCACTAAAAATTATGACCTTAGCTACCTAAGACAAAATTGTACTATTTCTGAGAGAAAGGGTGATGATCTCATTCCGACAACGTCTACCATTTATCAAACGAATGAAAATGCCACTATTGTGGTTCAATGTGTTCCGTTTGATATAGGTGCGAAGTTCAGTAGTCGTGAGAGTTGGTTGATGAGAGTTGTTCCTTCGGTGTCTAGTAAAAAATATCGTTTTGATATTAGCTCTTATGCTAAAAAAGAAATTAATTTAGGTGAAATTGAAAGTGGTGAATACCTTGTTGAATTCTCAACGCCGTTTTCATCAGAAAGAATGTCATTAGGAACTCTTGAAGTCTGGTAAGACTTGGGTGCTCGAAACTCTGAGCACCCACTTGAATTACATATCAGAGCCCATTTGTAGGCGATAGAATTCAAATCTTTCCAGTTGTTGCTCTTCTGGAGTGGAAGCTGGTTCACGGACGTGAGCACAACTTACTGCGAATAATGCCAGAAGTATAATCGGAATAATCTTTTGCATATCCCACCTCCCTTCCTTCTATTATCGTCTTTATGAGAAAGATTTTAAAGAGGGTTCGAAATTTCCTGCTACTGATTCTTCTCGGTTATTGTCTCAAAGTTTTTGGATAGTTAGAAAATGCAAGAGATTAATCACAAGACTCAACTTCAATATCGTTGGCGATTAAGAGCTCAGTGAGAACTCCATGGCCGGCCTTTAAAGTTCCTGAGTAAGTTCCATCATAAACCTGATCTTTCCCACACATAGGTGATTTTGATTTTAGAATGGCCTTTTTAATACCAAACATCTTGGCCAGCTTAAGGGCTTCCTGCGCCCCCATTTGAAAGTTTTGGGTTACATCCTTTCCACTAGCTGTAAGGACCTTACCATTAACCCTTTCGGCCGGTTCTCGTGGTGTGCTTAAACCTCCCATTTGTTCGGGACAAACAGGCACCACTAGTCCCTGATCAAGAAGATCAACAATCTGGGGGTTCGTTTTACTTTTGCAGTCATAGCGACAGTTAACCCCTATCAAACAAGCTGAAACTAGAAACTTTTCTTGTGACATATCTCAAGGCTACATCAAAGAAGGCCTAAAGAAATAAAATGTGAATATTTTACTCTCAATAGGAAATGATTCGCTCTAAAAATAGCCCATAATCTTGGGCCCTTTGCGTACTGCTTTTACTACTTCCAGAAGGGCTTTGAACACTGGTATCTAAATACCATCCTTTCCCTAATGAACGACGAACTCCCGTGGTTCTTCCCTCAGCTCCACTCGATATTCGTAAAGAGTTCTTATCTCCTAGTCCAACTTGAGCACTGGCCTCTTTAGATTTAGGATCATAACCAATATATTCAATAGGTGTTCCTGATAAAATATAAAGAACAGAAAGTGAAAGGAGTCCCTGACTAATCAGACTTGAAGTCTGTTGAGCTGCGGCCGTATTGTCCCCTCCCATATCTTGAAGAGGTCTCCCAAAAAGAAGAACTGAATAAATATCTGACTGTGGTAAAGGCGGATCACTCGAAAAAACATACCGAGGAGAACTCATTGGACCTTCGAGAATTAACTTGATCTTATATTCTGGTAAATTAAACCAAATAATAGAGTTTAAGGCCGGAGATTTACCTTTTAAAAAATTAACCCATAAACGTTCTACCTTAATTGGGCGCTTAAGTATTTTTAGACTTAATGGTAATAATCGCAAGTAACCGTCAACTAGCTCATTATCTTTTATATTGAAATTGAAATTGAGTTTTACTATTTCTTCAATGAGATCGGTCTTCAACTGAAGAGAGGTTTCCTCCTCTGCTTTGATTTTAAGATCCAAGAGAACTGGGTCTTGCTTCTTCTTGGGCTCAACCTTACTTGTTTTGAATCTCCCATCTGGGACAAACTGGGGAGGTAGAGATCTTTTAGAAAATCTTGGAAGTTCAATAAGGACCTTGTTGAAAACCAAATTAAGAAAGATATCTGAGTAAGAAAAGTCTTCGGCTGAAACCTTAACCTGCGGAAAAAAAGAAAGGTTGAGGCTTTGGTGAGAACTTTTTAAGTCGATATTAAGTTCACCTTTTCCCAAATACTCTGGTGCTGCTAAAGGAGAAAACTGAAATCTAAAAAAGACGTCTCCTTCCATTTCATTGAGAGGAGCAGGAAGACTATTATATGGTGCTGGTAAATTCTTAGAAAGATTTTCTTGGATCTTTGGTAACAAAAGATAAAGCTTGAAGTTTTCTAAAAGGATACCCGTTAACTTTGGTATTTCTTCAAGATTAATAATTGAAGGAATCTTAGAAGTTAAGTTAACCTCGACAAACTCCACCAGACCAAAAAAAGATATGTTAATTTCCTCACGAATTGAAAGACTTAAAATCGCTTTTTTAAGTTCAATATTATAATTACTCAAAGGAAGTTTAGTATTTTCTTCCACCACAAGTTGTACTCCCTCCTTCATTGCATATAAACGAAAAGGAGAGGAAACAAGCTCCAATCTTTGTGGATCTTTCGTTATGTTCAGAGGGAATTCAAGCTTCTGGGGATTGATCTTAGCATCAATCTTTTTGAAATTAATATCTAGTGATGGAACATAGTCCGACCACAAATAAGAATAGTATCTTCGGACATCGATATCTGAAGACTTTTCTTCAACCTGAGGAGAACTCTCCTTAGGAGTTTCTTTTTTTATCACTTCAAAATGTGGTGAATACAATGTGAGAGGAGACCTATAAGTTAAGAATGGATAATTTAATGAAAGATGTGCTTTAAAATGAATCTTAGAAAAACAACCTTTGGCACCGACTGATTCATTTTCATAATCGAAACAAAAATCTTTAAATGCTATTTCAAGATTTTTTAAACCCCATCCATCATTACTCCATTCAATACGACCCAACTCCCATGAGTAAGACTTAAAAATGTCAAATCTATCTAAAACGTATTTTAGTCGATCAGTATTGATGACAAGTCCAATATTCAAATAAATAAGTAATAAAATACTCATCAGAAGTAATAAAAGAGATGCGATAAAGATAAAAAAATATTTAATGACTCTCAAAAACTTCCTCCCAATCCGATAAAGGCATAGGGCCCTAAATTCTCATAAGGTAGTTTTTTATAAGAATTAGCAATGAAGCTTTGAACAAGACCAATAGGTGAAAGCCATCTCAATCCTACTCCTAAGGATTCCCAATAGGTCTTATCAAGATGCCAAGACATATCCCCCATAAAAACGAGATCATAGAATGTAAACAACTCAAGCGTGGGAATGAGGAAATGAGTTCTTCTTAATTCAAATTTTCCTCCTAGCCTCGTAAGGGCCCCTTGACCGTTATTGAAAGGAAGGGCCTTTAGATCAAAACCTCGAATATCATCGCTTCCTCCTGCATAAAATTTAACTACAGGAGGGAGAGATTGTAAGGAAGTTTTACTATCTACAATGGCAGTGCCTGCAAGTCCTTTAAAGCCACCAATGAGTGATCCTTTTCCCCAATAGGAAAGACGATGAAAATGAGTGTAATCACTACTTAATCTAAAAACATCAGTTATAAAACCAAGGGACTCATCTCTATAATCAATATCTAAATTTAGTGCATTACCTTCCTCTGGATGAATGTCATAGAACTCATAGTCATGATCCATCCAGCGAAAATACGACTTAAGGAAAAGATTTGAATAAGTTTTAGTATTCGCATCTTGTGCCGTAAAATAAAGACCATATTCATAGCTCGGACCGATGGCCCAAGAATAAAATTTCCCACCACTATCGTTCGTCCAACGAAGCAGATTATCAAAAGTAAATGAAGTCTGTTCTAAGTTCTTCTGTGACTCTCGAAAAAGAGTGAAGTCAGAATAAAGAGATCTTCGAGGACTATTTCGCCAGAAAAACTGTTCACTCCTTAAACTTAGAGATTGTATCCTATAAGATAGATTTAAAGATGCCCCAAGCTTTGAAGCCATCTCTTTGTATCTGTTATTATTCCATCTGAGTCTTATCATCGGCCCTAGTTCAGTACTTGCTCCGACTCCAAATCGGATTGTACGAGGAGGGCCTACGATAAAAAATTGTGAAAGTTCTAACTGTGAACTGATGTCCAAACAATTATCTGTGAAATATGTTCCTTGAACAATTTCTGAACGGATAAGTCGCTTTTCGGTCAAATCTAAAAGACGGGAATTGAATTGATGGTGCTTCTCAAAGGGATAAAATCTATCTAGGGCTTCTGGATAAAGATCCATTATTTCTTCTCGATCAACCTCTCCAAAAACATATTTCTTTTCATGTTCAAGCTTCAAGTGAATCTCTTCTCTATCAATGAAAACTTCACCAGAAGGCTTTATACAGGCATGGCCATAACGTCGATAAACATCTTCTGCTTCATTCTCAATTGCATCAAGGGTTTTAGGGGTAAGAGGCTCACCTTTAAAAAGCCTCTTTAATCTTTTCTTAAGGATCTTGGAGTTTATTTTATCAACAGAAGCCGTGGTGATCTTTTTTACTTCAAATGACTTTCCAACTTGAGTCATCAGTTTATTTTTTAATATTTCAAACTTCGGATTAAGATAAGATCGTGCCTGTAAGTAAGCCTTCAGATAAATTTGTTTTTGATATAAGGGTACATCCTGATAAGTCTCACTCTTATCATCTCCGCATAAAAGTAATTCCTCAGATTCCGTTAAAGAGAAGTCATTAAGATCAGTTATGATAACGTCATCACAAAGCTCTACCTCGGCCTTAAGGGGAGTCGATAACACATATATAAATATAAGTAACAACCGAAGTAGCAAAGGGACTCCTTTGTATTCCCACTAGGTTCTTATACTATGCTACACTGGAAGCGTAAATTTTATAGCAACGCATTTTTTGGGTTCTTTATGTGTCAATTACTTGGAATGAATTGTAATGTTCCTACAGATATTTGTTTTTCTTTCACAGGTTTCAAGACCCGAGGCGGACTCACAGATCACCATACTGATGGCTGGGGCATTGTCTTCTTTGAAGGTAAAGGAGTGCGTCAGTTTCTAGACCCTAACGCCTCTGCTCACTCCCCCATTGCTGATTTTGTAAGAAACTACCCTATTAAATCAAAAAACGTTATTTCGCATATCAGAAAAGCGACCCAGGGTATTACACATCTTGAGAATACACATCCCTTTACCAGAGAACTTTGGGGACAATACTGGACTTTTGCTCATAATGGAGATCTTAAAAATTTTAATCCCAACTTTGAAAGGACTCACTTCTCACCGGTAGGCAGCACCGATACTGAAAAGGCATTTTGTTTTATTCTTAATCAGCTCAAAGACAACTTTCCTCAAAAACCAAATGATGAAGTTCTTTTTAATTTTATCTACAAAATAACAATGGACTTATGTGATTATGGAGTTTTTAACTATCTCTTTTCGAACGGAGATTTCATGATCGCCCATTGCTCTACTAAACTTGCCAGTATAATCAGAAAGGCCCCATTTAAAAAGGCCAGTTTAAAAGATGAGGAAATGCAGGTGGACTTCAGTACTGTCACGACCCCAAACGACAGAGTTGCAGTCATAGCAACGATACCGCTCACTGATGATGAAGAGTGGACCATTCACGATGGCGGAACCTTACTGATTCTCCAAGAAGGAGAAATCAGTAAGACTTATAAAACTAAAGCTGGTATCCCTACTGATCAAGCCCCTTGACCTGCAATAGAGAGTTCATGAAAAATCAACTTGGGAGTAAACAAGGACATCCCTGTATCCGCTTGAAGTTTTAAATCTCTCACACTTAAGTTTTTAAGCATATCAAAGAAATTTCCACTTAAAGTGGCATCAGCAAAAGGTATTTTCTCTCCATCTTTATGAAGAAATCCTTTAGCCCCACATGAAAAATCTCCCGTAACTTCATTCGCTCCAGAGAAAAGCCCATCAAGTTGAATAATCTCTACATAAGGTTCATTAAAGTGATGAGTTTCTTTTCCTGTGATAATGAAATTTGTTCGACCGACTCCAAGAGAAGAGCCTGGCCCTCTTAGAGCGTGGTTAGTGTTATCATGCCCAAGCTGCTTGGCCGTTGAAGAGTTATGAAGGAATGTTTTTAAAACACCATCTTCAATTAAAGAAACCTTCTTATGGTCATTGCCTTCACTATCGCAACGATAATGAGAAAAAGCGTCCTTGAAGAAGGAATCATCAACAAGAGTTAAACTTTCATGCATGACCTGCTTACCTAAAGATTTCTCCCAAGCATTCATCTTATTTACAACTGCTTTAGCAGAGAAGAGACTTGAAAACTTCTGAAAATAACTATTCAAACAGTTAGGGCTAAACTCAACATGGTATTTAGAAGTCTTTAAGTGCGTGCTCTTAAGCATGGCCCCAGCAACTGCCAAAGTTCCATCTTTTAACTTATCCCAATCTAATCCCTGATAACTTGTGGCCACAGAGTAATCATAATATGTGGATTTTTTTCCATTATCTAAGAGAAGTGGCATGGCCCAGGTTTGGAAAAACTGATCCTTTCTAGTGGTGAATCTATTATGAGTATTGAGATACATATTAAAATTCTCATTTTCAACATAACCATTATATGGAAGAGATTCAACCCTGGAGTCTTGCTTTTTAAAGTCCTCTAGAAGTGAAGTAACCTTTTTAATTTTAGTCTCTACATCTACATCTTCGTCATGAGAAAGTTCCTCGTCATGAACTTCACCTTCGTTTAAGTCCACAAATTCATACTCGTTTTCACTAGAAGCTTGTGCATTTTGTAGAGCCGTCTTAACAAGATACTTTAAAGAATCATTATCAAGGGACTCTGTATAGGCCAAACCGACTTTATTATCCTTTATAATTCGCAGTCCTAAGAGTTGTGAACCCGATACTTTATACTCAGTGAGTTCTTTTCCAAAGGCAGATAGCTTTAGGGATTTAGAACTTTGAAAAATGATATCACCTGAAGCATTTTCTTTTCTTACTTCTTCAAGCGTCTTCTCTAATAATTCTCTCACGCTCTACCTCCTACTAGTATTTCATCAACTTTAAGTGGGGGTTGTCCTACTGTTGTTGGGATCATTCCACTAACAGAACCACAAATTCCGGCCATAAGAGAAAGGTCTGAACCGACCATTGAAATCTTGGTCATAATATCTTCCCCTCGTCCTATAAGTGTAGCGCCTTTAACTGCTTCTCCAATTTTCCCGTCTTTAACGAGATAAGCCTCAAGAACCGAAAAGTTAAATTCTCCAGTCGCAGGATTAACCGAACCTCCTCCCATCTTTTTTGCGTAAAGACCATTACCTAAGCTTCCTATAAGCTCTTCTCGAGAGTAAGGGCCTGCTTCAATAAAGGTATTTCTCATTCGAGATGCAGGAGCAAACTTATAGGATTGTCTTCTGCCAGAGCCAGTACGTGGGTGTCCAGTCTTTATGTGACCAACTCGATCACATAAAAAGTTCTTCAGTACTCCATTTTCGATCAGCTTTGTTTTCTGAGTTGGCATTCCTTCATCATCAATTGAAAGTGAGCCCCACTCAGAATCAATTGTTCCATCATCAGATGCTGAAAGATTAGGATGGGCGATCATCTCACCTTTCTTATTCCAAAAGACGCTGGCCTTTTTTTCAACAGAAGTTGTTTCTAATAAATGACCGCAGGCCTCATGGAAAATCACCCCTCCAAAACCATTATCAATAACAACAGGCATTGCTCCTGCTGGACATGGCTTGGCATAAAGAGTGGTGTGTCCTTGTTTTAACAGATCATCGATATTCTTTTGATGATCCATTTTCTCAATAAAGTCCCATCCGCCTCGTGCTCCGGGAGCACTATAAGCGCTTGTCTGTAAATTTCCGTCTTGGAGAATGATATTATTGGTGAGACGAATATAAGGGCGTCTTTCGTAAGCATAAAGCCCCTCTGAATTGTAAATCTCTACTTGCTGATCCTTATTGATAAAATCAAGAACAACTTGAGTGACTAATCGATCTTTCCTAAAAGCTACATCTAAGAATTTCATATGAGCGATCTTTTGTTCTAAAGAAACATCTCCCCCAGAAAGAAGTCCTACCTGTGGATAAGAGAGCTTTTCAAAGTTAATTGTTGCCGAATTTTTCTGTGCTTTAAAACGTTGTCCTAAAAGAGTCGTTACTCTAAGAAGTTCTTCTTTTTGGTCAGAGTTCGTATAGCCATAAATAACTTGATCACCTTTAATTAAACGTATTCCGATACCAAACTGAATCCCCGATTGGATATCACTCATCTTTGAATTTTTAAAAGAGAGGTTTTCTGCGTGCGTTTTTTCAATAAATACATCAACAAAATCGGCACCAAGTCCCAGTCCTGTTGAAATAACTTCTGCAACTACACTTTGAGAAACTAATTGCATAAATGCTCCTTTAACATGAAGTCCTCATTATAAAGTAATTTTCTGAAACCACAAATCACATCTCTTTTACTCCACATTAGCGGTATGTTTTTTGCTTCAAAACCTACCAACAACATCAAGGAGAGATTATGAAAATCTTGAAGAATGCAGTTATGATTAGTTCGATGATGCTGCTTGCGGTGTCTTGTGGTAGTACAGGTAAAAAAGATAAAGATCGTAGCCTTGCGAAGATAATGGAAGACAGCATTTCTAAGAAATCAGTTGAGAAACACATAGCAGAATGGTCACCTGATTCGAAGGAAGCGGCAGGCTTCATGATCGGTAAATATGGCCTACCAACAGATGTGACGAGTGATTCTCTGGTTTGGAATCATGCTGGCCCGTTTGCTAAAGCCGTTGTCTATAAAGAACCTGTGAAACATTTATTCCCTGTCCCTCATAATGATGTCATAGAACATTCTGTGTATTATGCTTCCCCGGATGCACAAAAAGTTTCTCAAATTTGGGAATTCTCAGGCTCTATAAGTCTCGATCGCACGAAAGGGATGATGTCCGCACGCAGCGACAGTGAAGAGGCCAATATTCTTGCACTCAATCTTGCCGATCAAGTTATCAAAGGCGAAAAGTCCGTAAATGAGGCAAGAATGGAATATGGTAAAAGATTAATGCAACTCAGTGATGCATCAGAGCAACCATCTCATCTAACTAAAACCCTGGTTTTCTCTACAGCAAATGATCGCGTTGGAGATCCTGACCACACTATCTCTGATAGAGTGAGAAGAGAATCGATCCAAGCAGAGGAAGAAGGAAGTCAAGAACTAGAAAATTAAACGAGATATTGAAGGCCCTCTTTTGAGGGCCTTATTTATTTCTAATGAGCGTAAGTAAAAATCTCTGCTACACACGCTTCAATCAGCGCATGCCCTTCCAGATTATAATCTCCACAAGTTAATTTCGGTGTGGATGGACTCACTGGAGTATAAGACAACTGCAGACCATAACTTCTTCCCATCATAGGAGTTACAATGATACCACCTGAACTTGCTTTATTCTCCCATGTTCTCATAAGTATTTTCGTCACTAAATGACCTGCTACTGCTCCTGCAAGGACATCCGTTGCCCAATGCTTATTATCATGCATACGAGCGTATGCTGTAAGAGTGGCCACTCCATAAGCAAGATATGGAACGAGTGGTTTATCTTTATAAACTTCTGCAATAACAGTCGCTAAAGAAAAGGCCGCTGATGTGTGCCCAGAGAAAAATGAATAGCCACTAGGGTTACCAAAATCATAGGGTGAATCTGCTTTATTAGGTCTTGTTCTTCCAAAAGACCTCTTGAAAATATCTGTTACAAGTTGTGTTGCTAATCCTGTTGAGACGGCGAATAATCCTACTTTCTTTAACTTATTATCTTTCATAACAACACCTACGAAATAAGCACCAGCAACAATGGGAAAAACTGCTTCACGTCCAAATAGATTAGCTACACTTGCCACCTCTTGAGTTTTCTCAGTTTTATTTGATTGTACAAAATCCATTATGTGGCGATCTGATGAGAAGACAATTGTTCCAAGTGACAGGGCGCTAAGGAGAAGAAGTGAGTCATTATCATTTATGGATAGCGGGATAAAATAACTTTTATCTTTTGATTCTTTAGTAAGTGATAAAAAATCCTGAGGGGTTAATTTAGGAGTTGCTGAATACTCAATATTTTCCGATGAACAACGACCAGTGGCCATATCACAGCCCATCACTTCGTCAGTTGCCCTCTGAGATGGAGAACGAATATCAATAATTTGACCTTGATACTCCATACAAGTTCCCAGCATTAAACAAACTGGTTGTGCCAAGGCCGTAAATGATAAGAAGAAGCTTAATATCGCTAAAATTCGCATAAAAATTCCTTTGGGGTTAATTCTTATGAATTCTAAACGGAATATGAAATATGATGAGGTTCTTTAAAAGAATTACAATGGGGTGTCTAAACTTTAGACACCCTAGCTTTCTTCTTAACGATTTAATTCATCTCTAATGAGTTTCTTCAGTGGTTCAAGTCCAAAAGAAGGTAATGGCTTTCCATTAACAAAGAAAGTTGGCGTTCCTCTAACTTTTAGAGTTTCAAGATCCTTGATATCTTGCTCAATATTGGCCAAGGCTGATGGGTCATTCATATCAGCTCGGATCTGTTCAATATTCACATCAACCTCTTCAAGGAATTTCCAAACAAGATCTGGTCTTGGGTTATGATGATCTCCCCATTCCGGCTGATACTTATAAAGAACTTCAAGAGTTTCAAAATAACGATTTTGCTTTCTTGCAGCTTCAAGGATTTTTACAACCGTTAATGAATTAGGATGAAAGGGAGCATAACGAAGAACAAGCTGAACATCTTTATACTCTTCTAAAATACTCTTAACATGAGGATAAAAAGCACGGCAGCTCTCACACTCAGGATCAAAAAACTCTACCAGATAAACCTTTGGATTTGTACTTCCCATGCGAGGAGCATAATCCCTTAAAAAGATTGTTTGATCCACGTCCGAAATTGTTTTTTGTTCTGAACTTTTATAACTATAGGTCGCTAGTAAGTAGCCACCAATAAGTGAAATAATAACAGCAACGACAGCAATAATTTTAGTCTTCATGTTTGATCCTAAATAATATTAAAAGTAATAAAATTAATGAGAAGCCAATTAATGAAAGTAGCGGAATGGTGATAAACCCTAGCCATTCTAACTGCACGGTTGTGCAAGAAATTCCTTTAACACATGGAGAGGCACTTTCAGGCAAGATTTTATAGTAAAGTAAATTATGGTATATAGCGATTAGCCACCCTATCAGCGCAAGTGGAAAAGTGAAGCTGAAAGTACGATCAGCTTTCATAACCCCTACAAATAATAAGATCGAAAGCGGATACATGCAGATACGTTGATACCAACATAGGATACATGGAGGAAGCATCATTACTTCGCTAAAAAACAAACTTCCAACTGTAGATACCGCACTAATCACCCATGATATAAAAAGTAGTAACCAACTTACATTCATTTAACTCTCACTGTTTTAATCTATGACGGTACACGCTTTTTGAGCTTTTGATAAGCATCATTAATATCTTTCGTTTTTGACTCTGCAACTTCTTTCTGATGATCTGTCCTAAACTTATCAGGATGATTTTCCTGGAGAAGTTTGTGGTATCGTTTTTTTAGTTCTTGGCCAGTGAACACTTGCCCAGGCCGTAACTTAAACAAGATTTCCTCAGGCGTTGCTTGGATCTGCTCAGATTTTTTTGATGAACCTTTCTTTGATGGTCCTTCTCGTCTCTTCTGTTCTTGTGTTCTCTCTTTTTTCTCTTCTTTCTTTTCTTCTTTCTTTTCTTCTTCCTTATTTCCCCCTAAATTTTTCATTTTTTCTTCAAACTCTTTACGACGATCATCTTCCATCTTTTTTTGTATGCTAGCATCAGTC
>CAYWMU010000031.1:0-19989 GCA_964459395.1 uncultured Bacteriovorax sp. | reverse complement strand
ATTCTCGGAGTTTTTTTGTTACTCCAAGTTTTGGATTAAAAGTATAAACCCGCACTCTTCCCAGTAATTTACTTACGAGTATTCCCGATGCTTCAAAGCGATCCAGTTGTTTTATGACCTGGCTCTTAGTAATGCTCATATCTCGTGAGATCCCAGAAGCATAGGCTTCACCGTAGTGATATAGATAGAGCATAACTTTGGCGGCAGTAGCATTACCGAATATAGTTTCGATCATAGATTTAATAATAGACTATTTAATAGTCCATGTAAACTACTTAATAGTTCTTATGGACTATTAAGTAGTACTCTTTTTTCGAGATATCAATAAGTTACAGCGCTACTGTAAGACTTGTACCTTAAAACTTGCGGAATAAAATGTGCACTGTCTTTGCCTACAATATTCATCCATCAGAAAAATGAGACAGCGCAAGCAACTTTACTTTCATTGTCCTAAATTTCAAGGTCACTACTGACAACCAAGTTGAACTGAAGTGAGATTGATATGAAAAATGGAAACAAAGAATTAAGTCATCCCGATGAAAGTTCAAACGAGGACAAGGATAAGAAAGTCCCGCCCGGGGCTCCTGATCGAACTCCTGTTAAAGATCCTGAGAGGGTTGAAGAATCTCCCAAAGGAGACCCGATACCGCCGGAAAAGAAAAAGCCTAGATTGAGAGGGGCCTTGTGACTCAGTACTTACTCTATTATTGGGATGTCCCATTTCGCGGAATTTTCCCGCAGCTTTTTCTTGAAGAAATTGGCGTCAATTACCAATGGCATGATGCCTCTGAAATCTATCCTGAAAAAAGTCTAAAAATTCACAACCCTGGAATGGCCCCGCCTTATCTTTTTGATGTTAAGTCAGAGAAGTATCTGGCCCAAATGCCTGCCATCATGATGCATCTTGCCCGTGAACATGACTATCTTCCAAAGAGAACTGAAACATTGGATCTCGCCCTCAAGACAATCCTTGATTGCAATGATGTGTTGATGGAAGTCACTAATTATTACGGGCAACAAATGTGGAATAAAAAAGATTGGATGGAGTTTCGATCTGATCGTTTGGTGAAGTGGATGAGGATTTTTGAACAAACAGGATTGGATCATGGTCTAAAATCTGAAAAGGGTTTTCTGTTAGGTTCAAAGATCAGTGTAGCCGATATCGCCACCACAGCTCTTTTTGGAACTCTTGTTCATTCATTTCCCGAGCTCAAGACTGATCTCGGAAAAAATGCTCCTCATATTAGCAGACTATGTGAAAAGATCGAAGAGAGGACTACCCTCAAGAAGTTTCTAGCAAAACAAAGAGAAAAACTTGGGCGAACATATTGTGGCGGAGAGATTGAGAAATCCCTTCGTAATGTCTTAGAGTCGAGGTCCCCATAGTTTAAACCAGGCCCGGAACTAATAAGAACAGTTCCTACAAGTTTCGGAACCTAAGTTTCATTATTTTCTTTACTTCAAACTTGCATGAACCTCATCAAACTTCGCAAGTGACTCAGGTGAAACTTTATTCTTGTTACTAAAAATGATGACACATATACTTGCGACTATAAATCCTGGTAGGAGTTCATAAAGTTCGAAAATACCACCCTTAAGTTGTTTCCATAGTATGACGGTTAATGCCCCACTTACCATTCCTGCGATGGCCCCACCTTTGGAAATGTTTTTGTTGTATAATGAGAGAATAATTAGAGGACCAAAAGCTGCTCCAAATCCTGCCCATGCATAAGAAACTAATTGCAAGACGCTGGAGTTTTGATCAGTTGAAATATACCAAGCGATAGTTGCGATAAGAATGACAGTAGCTCTTCCAACCCAGACCAGCTCTTTATCAGTGGCGTTTTTTCTAAAAACGACATTGTAGAGATCTCTAGTAAGCACTGATGAGGAAACGAGTAGTTGAGAGTCAATAGTACTCATAATCGCTGCTAGGATCGCTGCTAGTAAGAAACCGGCTATCCACGGATTAAAAATCAGTTGGGAAAGGGTAATGAATATTTTCTCACTATCCTGAAGATCTGTTCCTGTTGAAACAACGTAGGCCAGACCAAAAAATCCTGTTGCCAGCGAGCCAATAATAGAGAGGATCATCCAGGACATACCAACACTTTTAGCGGCACCCATCTTATCTGCACTTTGAATAGACATAAACCTTACTAAAATATGAGGCTGCCCAAAATAGCCGAGACCCCATGCAAGTAAAGAAATGATGCCAATAAAAGATGCTCCTCTTAATATATTGAGGTTTTCTGCATCAATTGATTTTACTGCACTGATGGCCTCGCCTAGGCCACCTAGTTCAAATATAACTGCAATTGGTGTCACCACTAATGCCAGCATCATTAAAATACCCTGAATGAGATCAGTCCAGCTGACAGCGTTGTACCCACCTAGGAAAGTATAAGAAACAATGATAAAAGTCCCGATAATGAGGGCAGTCTGATATTCCATATTAAATGATGCTTCAAAAAGCTTGGCCCCTCCGACGAGTCCTGATGACGTATAGAGTGTATAAAAAACAAGAATGACAATAGCTGTAATGATGCGAAGATGATTCTTCTTATCTTCAAAACGGTTTGAAAAAAAATCAGGAATGGTGATAGAGTCACTTAAGTAGTAGGTGTAGCTCCTGAGGGGTTTTGCCACATAATGCCAGTTAAGAAAAGCTCCAATGGTTAATCCCACTGCAATCCAGCTTCCCACTATCCCTTGAGTATACATCATTCCAGGGAGACCTAGTAAAAGCCAGCCGCTCATATCTGAAGCTCCGGCACTCAGTGCCGTAACGACGGGTCCAAGACCGCGGCCACCTAAAACGTAATCGCTAAGATCATCTGTTTTTAAATAAAAATAAACTCCTATACCTAACATTCCTACCATATAAAGAATAAAAGAAATAAGAATGGGTAAATCCACTATGACTCCAATGAAAAAGGCTGATATTTTTTAGATTATAAAATAAAGCTTAATGCTAACATTCAAGATTAATGTATTCAAACTTGTGAGAGAAAAAAAAGATTTTTTCCCAATTCTTGGTGCTTTACAGATTTATTTCGCTACTTAAAGAGATGAATTTGGGCATACATACTGCAGTGATGAGGGATCCAAAGTTCGGCTTTAAGTTTTTATTTTCATCGAGTCGCTCTAGAGCATTAAAGTTATCTTCATAAATTGCTCGGGCTTTAGATTGACGTTTTTCAATGATTTCAGAGCGATCTAGCTTATCCCGTCCAGTGCTTTGTGCTGCAACTTCTCTCTACCTTCTCTCATATTCTTTTGGTTTAAAGAAGTTAGGCAAAAAATCTGAGTATCTTTACATTCCTCCTGTTACCTGGCTGCTGTTGACAGTATATATAGCTAAATTATTTAGTAGATAGGCCCGATAAGAAAGCCCATGAGATACCTCTTTGGGATTTTATTACTTAACCTTAATCTGGCCTTTGCCATTGAGAATTGCCCAATTGGTGATGACCAGGTTGCCCCCTTTGTTAATGATCTCCAAACTGCCGTGGATAGAGTGGTGAGATCTCCTTTAAAACCCTGTCAGGTTAAGGAGCTAGTCAATTGTGAATTCTTTGAGAACTCCAATGATCAGTATATTGATATTGGAGGTGGAAAGCATATTCCTAACCTTACCATAATAGGTGGGCCAATCCGAGAAGATCAGATAACAGAATCAGAGAAAAATTATGGAGAAGCAACATTTCAAGAAGTAAAAGAAATGATGCTCGATGAGATCAGTAAAGGTCGAGAGTTCTCACAGCTTTCAAGCTATGAGAAAAATATGTTTGAAAGAATTAGAACTGTAGAGTTTAAGGGGCTCTATGAATGTAATACTTCTCGTCCCAATGGAGCATACAGTAGTGAGACTCATAGTATTGAAATTTGTCCGGGGTATCTAAAACTTCCTAAGACAAATTTAGTGAGATTGTTCTCACATGAGTTGGCCCATGCGATTGATCACTGCCATATGATGCATCATATGTATGATAAAAACTCTACGGCCACTCAAGCATCAGAAGAGTTCCCTTTCTTAAATGGTCATTCTCCCTATATGGCCAACTCCCCAAGAAGAGAGCGATTTGATGCAAGTCCTGAGAGAGTTCAAATGGCAGTCGATGCTGGTCACATCACTTTAAAATTAGAAGGTCAGAATCCGGCAGACTATCCGCTTCTGAGTCAGTTCTCTTGTCTTGAAGTTTTAAAAGGGAAGAGTGCCCAAGATTTTAGAGTTCCAGATAATCAAGATTGTTCCTATTCTCACTCAACCATTGGTGAGGATACGGCAGATATATGGTCGGCCAGGGTTGTGGATCGATATCTAAAAGAGAATCCCTTTGCAAGTGAACTAGAGAGACAGGCCTTTTTATTTGAAATATCTCTTCGACTTGTAGACCTAAGGAGAGTTTGGCCAAGAAGTCGATCAATGATGGAGCAGTTAGAAAATCTAAATCAGTTCCTAGATCTTCTCATAGTACTGATAACTTCAGAGCAGAAGAGATATATTTAGTTCAGCCATCTATTCAAGAGGCCATGCAGTGTCTTCCCGTTGAAAAATCCTGTTCAGCAAGATAGCGAGAAGTTACCAGAGTATGGTTGCTTTATTTCGGTATAGCATAGTTCTACAGGGATAGTGGTAGCTGTCCAAGTATACATTAAGTATTCTTTCTCTTCATCAAGAAGAATGCTTTTAAAGTGCTTTCTTGCCAGAGTAAGGGAAGGAGCCTTGTGTCCTGCAGGAAGGAGCTCAGGAAAGAGAATGAGTGATTCTGCAATTTCATTCAAAGTGAGAGTATTGGCCTTGGTGAGTCTGTGTCTAAGTTCTTCCGATTGATTAATCTTGTATTTAATCTTGGTAAGTCTCTCGATAAATACTTTCTTCTTGCGGTTTCTTTCTCTTGTTTTAGCAGCTTCTTTCTCTCTTCTCTCATATTCTTTTTGCTCGCTCATACCTTCTTCTGATTCACGATAGGCTTGATACTCAGCTTTTTCTTCTTCAGAGAGACTATCAAGATAAGCTTGTAGTTTTATTGGAGAGAATCTATACATGAGTTTTGCATAGATTGATTCGTTTTCATGTTTGTTGCTCTTATTTCTTGCAACAAGTTCACTAAGATTTCTTTTTTTAATTTTCATAAGTTTCTCTTTTTAGGGTGCAATATATTTAAGAACAGCCCCAGGTCCCAACGGAAGATTAAACGTCATCCAGAAAAAAAGCATAATCGACCATGCAATAAGAAATCCTATCGAGTAAGGAAGCATGAGAGCGATGACAGTTCCCACTTTTGCTTTAGGATCATATTTAAGAGCAAAGGCAAGGATTAAAGGAAAGTAACTCATTAGAGGTGAGATAATATTTACCACTGAGTCAGCAACTCTGTAAGAGGCCTGGCTGAGTTCAGGTGAGATTCCTAAAAGCATAAACATCGGAACAAAGATAGGTGCCATCAAGGCCCACTTTGCTGATGCACTACCGATTACTAAATCTAGAAAGACTGTGAGAAGAATAAATCCGAGCATCAGAGGAATGGGACCAAGGCCCAATTCCCTTAAAACTTCAGAGCCCTTTACAGCAAGAATAAGCCCCATATTAGAATGATTAAAAAGAGCTATAAATTGCGAAGCAAAGAAGACAAGGACAAGATAAGGAGCAAGAGTACTCATTGCGTCCTGCATGGCATCTGTCACATCAGTTTGATGTTTAAACTTTCCTGAAACAAACCCAAATACGAGTCCCGGAAGAGCACCAAAGAGAAAGACGATGGCCACAACTCCAGTGAGGGCAGCAGAGTGAAGAACATCTGGAGATTTTGGATCTCTAAGAAATCCGTCTTGAGGAATAAGTCCAGCAAGGAGAAGAAGGATAAGACCTAGAGTGGTTAGACCGGCATAGAGAAGACCTTTCTTCTCAATAGGCGTTAACTTTTCAAGAGGAGCTTTCTCACTCTCTCCTTTATATTCACCAAGGAAAGGAATCGTTATTTTATTAGCAATAAGTGTTCCAACTCCAATTATAAGAAGGGAGGAGAAGGACATGAAATACCAGTTTGATAGAGGAGAAACCACATAGTTTAGGTCGATGATTCTTGCCGCTTCTTGAGAAATACCAGAAAGAAGGGGATCAGCTGTACTTAGTAAAACGTTGGCCGCAAATCCTCCTGAGACTCCAGCAAAACAGATAGCAAGCCCTGCAATGGGATTAAGTCCTGCACTATGAAAAGTGAGGGCAGCTAGAGGAATGAGGAGGACATACCCAATATCTCCACCAGTATGAGAAAGAACTCCCGCTAAAAGAACTGTCGGAACGAGAAGTGCTTTAGGTGATTTAAGAACAAGAAGGCGAAGAAGGGTGGAGAGAAGTCCACTTTTTTCGGCCAAACAAAAACCGAGCATGGCCACCAGTACTGTTCCGAGTGGAGCAAAGTTAGTGAAGTTTTTGACCATATCGGTGAGAAGGTATCTGATACCGGAAGCAGAGAGGAGGTTGACAGAAGTGATGAGCTCCCCGGTGACAGGATGATTGGCATTAATTCCAAGAGAAGAGACAATTCCTGAAATGATCAGGACGATAAATGTAAGATAAAGAAACATAATGGCCGGATGAGGCAATCTATTTCCAAGGTCTTCAACCACCGCGAGGAAGCGATAAAGAAAAGATTTCTTGTTTTCATCAGTATCAGTCATTCTCATTCCTTAGATCAGTCATAATAGGTTTAAGTAAATGATAGGTAATAAAGACAATATTTGTCTAATCCCTTATAGTGTTAAGATGAATAAACTTATAGGTATTTCCCATGAACTGGTAAAGAACGGTGATGAATTCATTACTAATCACGGTCCTTTGAAGTTCCATCAAGAGGCTCATCGTCTTCTAGAATCAGCAAAACTTCATGAAGTTTATCGTTTTGAAGACTTGTTGCAGGCTAGTTTCTCTGGTGGATTTAATCAAATTCAAAATTATGCTTCATCACAGTTTAGTGATTTTCCTGTAACTCTTGTGATGGGTGAACATTGTTTTCTCGATTTATATTTCTGGCGTCGCCGTCCAACGACAATACATAATCATCATTTCACTGGAGCCTTTCAGTGCTTAGAGGGAATTAATGTGGATTTGGAGTTTGAATACCTCAAAGGTGAGAGTCTTGGTGCTTATCATGACCTTGGAGAAGTGAGGTTAAAAAACTCTAGGACTCTTGTTAAAGGAGATATCGCTGAAATTGATCTCTTGGATAAATTTATCCATCAAAACCATCATCAAGCGGAACTAACGATCAATGCTTGTTTTAGAACTCCTGATATTGGTAATGTTAATCTTTCAAATTACCTTTATTCAGGTCTTCGTTTTGAACAGCATCCAGAGCTCCTAGGTCGAGTTGATCGACTACTTAGTTTTATTAATATTGCTCCGCTGAATGTGGAGAAATTAAATATTACAACTGATGATGCTATTAATTTTTTGATTCGTACTTATCAGTCAAAATTAAAAAATAATACATTTTTATCAGTTCGCTCTCATATGAAAACGCTGTTACGCCATGATATTGATCAGATACTTGATGAGCATGAGCTAAAGATGAAAGAACTCGAGGATCAATATTATTAAATAATCTCAAGTCCAATTGGTTTAAAAGATCCATTGTTCGATTGCAATGCTGAACAAGCGGTAAGACCCACAAGTAGATCATCAAGGGCCTCGATAATAACATAATCTCCTGCCTTCGAAGTAGGGGCGTCTCTCTTTGGAGATAAGGTAGCAATGAAGGCCCTCAAGTTAGGTGAAGAGCATGGAGTGAGCGAGTACCGTGAGCTATTAAAGAACACGAATATTAGTCCTGAAGTTCGCCGTGTTGTTGAGACGAAATTACTCCCTCAACAAGAAAGGCATTTATCCACTATCAATCAGTATTTACAATAACAGGTGCGGGGAAAAAGTTCCCCGCTTTAATTAAAGCTTACAAGTCGTTGTCAACTCATACTTCTTGAAAAGTTCAAATGAGCAACGAAAGTTTCCTGGATTTGCACTCCACTGTTTAGAAGAGTGAGTGTTTTCTTATGGCCAACAGCTCCTCCTGCAGAACCGCAAGCATCTCCATCTGGTCTATTAGAATCTGACGGTGAGGTTGTAAATTTTATAACCTATGAGTAGGGCCTTCTTTAGGAATCATAAATCGTTCTAATACTTTGAAGTTTCTTCCACAACGAATGCTGTAGCCTTTGATTCTCCCTTCACTGTCTTGAATAGAGAAAAGAAAGTCCTGGACTCCGTCCTGATTGATGTCATCAATTAGCCGTTCAATACTTAGCCCTTCAAAGAGAGGGAAGAGGTGATTTGCTTCGTGGAAACGGGCCTTGCCGCTACTTTGATAAAGAGTAATATCTTCTGAAGTTATGTTGGCCCAGAGTTTTGAGTTAGAGATAAACACTTGGTGCTCTTTCTCTTCTTTAAGGATAGGAGCTTCACTTAATAGATTGAGGAAGTACTCACTTCTCAAAGAGTTAGTCCCTGTCCCTTGCAAGTTTTTTATTTCAGTTTGAGTACGAAGCCCATCAAAGTAGTTTAGAGTAAAACTCCCATTATAGTTTTTAATCTCTGTTGGTTTAAAATTGAGAACGATACTGCAGCTTAAGCCCGGGGTGAGTGCCATACCACAATTACCACCGACTCCCGGATAGTTTCCACCTTTAAAAGAAAAGACCTCGAGGTCAAAGCTTCCAGCTATTGCTGTCCCAGACACACTACCGCTATTAGAGAGTATAAACGCTTTATCAATACTTCCGCTTAAGTTTGTAGATCCAAAGTTAAATGGATTTGCTTCTGAAATACTTATAATGGCCTGGGCAAGTCCTTCGCCGGTAAGAGTTGTGTTAATGGTTCGATTATCATTCCCATTATTATAGTTGAGAGTAAAAGCTTGATTTTTAACTCCCGTACTCGTTGGAGCAAATTCAACGACAATGGTGCAACTACCCGTCTCTAGAATGTCGGAACAGGTTCCACCATCTCCAGGATAAGTTCCTCCTAAAAAACTATAAGGTTCCGCTAAATTATTTATATCCAAGCTTGTTGCAGGAACAGGTCCAAGATGACTAAGAGTTATTGTTCTCGTGCTTTTCTGGGTCTGAATAATATCTCCAAAATCATAAATGGATGCAGAGAAAGTTAATCGAGCAGTGGGAGCTCCTATTCCTGTGAGTGGAATGTAAGTGGTAATGGTTTTAAATCCATTATAGTAATTGAAAGAAAGATTTCCATTGTAGCTTACTGGAGAAGTGGGATTAAAACGAATCGTAAGCTGACAAGCATGATTAACTGAAAGAGTTGAGCTACAAGAATCACTAACTTTAGTGAAACCTGAACCAGTTAAGGATCTTGTAAAACCTGAAGCAGAAGTATTACCAGTATGAGCGATAGTTAAAATAAGATCATAAGCTTGATCAGTGGAGCGAGGACCAAAGTCAAGAGCGGTTTGTGAAGGAGTAAGGAGTGCAGGATTAATTGCATTACCTGTTATCAGACGAGACACTGATTTTAATTCATCACTTGTGTAATGAACGCTAAAAGAGCTTGCTTTAGAACCAGAAGACTGAGGTGCAAAACGGACAGTAAATGAACAACCTGCACCATTGACGAGTGAAGGCGGACAATTATCGTTTATGATTGAGTAGTCAGTTCCATTGACAGGAGTTTTATTGTGAATGATGGCGGGAGTAGTTCCTCCTCCATGAGATAAAGTGAAAGTGGTATCCTTTGAGTCTCCCACATAAGTCGTTGGGAAAGTAACAGTATCAAAGTTTGAAATAAAAAGATCGTTAGTTGGCACGCCGATACCTGTTAGAGTAGCCGTACTATTTTTAGTATTACCTGCTCCATCGTTATAAGTGAGGGTGAGAGTGCCATTATAAGCTTTCGCTTCTTTAGGACTAAATAGCACTGCTATCCGACAAGATAGACCCCAACAGGTTCCACCTATTCCTGGAAATGATCCTCCTTTAAAACTAAATCCTTGTGGAAAACTCCAAGAGATGACCGTAGGAGTAATGGTCGAGGAATTAGTAATTGTGACAAACATTTCTTTTACCGAGTTAACACTCAAAGATCCAAAGTCTGTACTGGTAATGGTGACGTTCGCCGCAGGCCTGGCATTTCCTTTTAGAGAAATCGAATGAGTTGTATTACTTATGCCATCATTAAAAGAGAGCATGAGGTCACCATCATGGGGACCTTCGGTTTCAGGGGAAAACACGATAGAGAGCTTACAGCTTGCTGAAGGACTGATGCTAGTGCCGCATGTTCCAGTATTAAAAGAGTAAGGTGAACTAATGGAGGCCAGTTGAAGATTTGTAATAGCACTTCCTCCTTGGGCCGTTAGAGTCAGTTCTAGAGTTTTAGACTGGCCATTAACCACATTCCCAAAATTAAGAGTATTACTTAATAATCTACTGTTCGTTCTTCCTTGTAGAGATAAGGAAATATTTTGGTTAGAGCTTCCGTCATGATAAGAAAGTCTTGGACTTAATGTATGTGTTCCATAGGCGAGAGGGCGGTAAGAAAGAGATATAGTACAAGTTCCTGAACTTAGACTAGTGCCGCAAGTGCCACCGGTTCCTGGAAAAATCCCACCCGTATAATTGAAGTACCCTGAAAGAGAACTAAGACCGAGATTCATGGCCGGTAATTCTCCACTGAGATAGGTCACAGTAAAGATATTTCCTTTCTCTGAATTAAATGGGGTTAACCCAAAGTTAAATGAAGTAGGAGAAATGCTGATCTGTGCTCTTTGTCGAGTGATAGCGCTTAGGGGTCTTTGTAGAGAAATAGTCTCTTTCCCATTAAAGTAACTAAAACTCGGATTACTGCTCCAGCTTCCAGATAGCGTTGTACTAAGAGTGATAACAATTGAGCAGGTCTTTTTTTCTTTAGTGAGTGTTCGAGTGCAAGTCCCCCCAACCCCAGGGAAATTTCCACCTTTATAGTTAAAGGGAGAGTTAAGGTTTAAGACATTCAAGGAAGTCGCTGTAACATCTCCTCCTGAATGAGTAAGAGTAAATGTTTTATCATAAGAAGTTCCGGCCGCAACAGTTCCGAAATTATATCCAGAAGAGTCTGAGATTGTTAATTGAGCTTCATAAAAACCCCATGCCATTAAGCGAAGAGTATTCGTTTCGGCCCGTCCGGTATTAAAGTAATTAAGGGTAATACTTTGAAGATGCTCACCGTTAGTTGTTGGAGAGTAATTGATATAGATATCACAGGTTTCTCCGGGAGAAAGAGAAGGGCCGCATGTTCCTCCCTCTCCAGGATAACTTCCACCTTTCATTGAGAAGGGTAATCCTAGATTATTTACACTAATACTTTGAGCAGTCACTCTACCAGTGTTTGAAATTCTAATTCTTAGGTCCGTACTTGAACCTATAAATTTATTACCGAAATCATAGAGTGTACCGTACTCAAAACTAAGAATAGGATGGGAGTCAGCTGAGACTTGATAAGTTTTATGATAACTTTTTAATGAGTCCTGGTAATTGAAGTGAACAGTTGCTAGATGAGAGGCGGTATCAACTGGTTCATATATTAAAACGATGGTGCATGTCTCTCCTGACTTTAAGGAGTCTGAACAAGTTCCACCGGTTCCAGGGTAATCCCCATCTTTAAAACTAATGGGATCATCAGTAATGATGCTTGCCTGGATATTTGAGATACTCAAGCCCCCATCGGCCTTAATGTTAAGAACGTAATCCCGAGATGTTCCTGCAACTGTTGCCCCTAAAAAACCGCTTGGATTTAAAACGGTAAGAGAGCCAGCATCTTTTTGAACAGGAGTTGAGAGAATTGAATCACTCTTTCCTGAGCAACCAGTAATCACAAAAAACAATATTGTTAAAATAATAAATAACTTATTCATTGCTTGATGTACCTCGGATCACGAAACCAATTATTAAAACTTGGTAGAAGTGAGTCAAAGTGAAAGGAAAACTTAGCAGCAATGGAGAAGTTATCTTTTAAGGAACTTGCCTCTAAAGTAAAGCGGGTATTAGTTGTCGTCGCCGCTATCACGCCGATGTAAGGTTCAATTTCACTCACACCAGAGATGTACTCAATAGGTTGAAGAGAGAGCTCTGGAATTTCTGACTCAAACTGCACTTTACCGGACCAATGACGGATACCTGCATAGAAATCAATCAGTCTTAGATACAAAGAAATAGAAAGATCATTCACAAAACTAGTTGCCGAAAAGTAATCATCTCTTGATGAGCGTGCATATCCAAAACGATAGGACACATAAGTGAGACCAGACTTAATGAGTACTCGTTTATACCCAATACCCCATCCTTTGACTTTATCATCACTTGGTAAGAGATAGCTGAAGGTGAGGTCATGTTTATTATTAAATCCTAAATTCAGATGAAAACGAGGAAGTTTTAAGGCAGAGGCCATGGAGGAGGTATCTGCCCCGATTGTTTTATAGGCTTCCGTGACTTTATCTGTTCTAGGGGCCTGCATGTAAGAGATTCCATAGTCACTGGCCATTTGCATGTCAGGAATGCCAAAAAACTTTGTTCCCGCTCTCTTGGGATTAACAGTGGTCGCCGATTGGAAATCATAATGACCAGTATTTTTCGATAACCATTTACCTATGGTCTCAGCTGCTTTTTGTGACTGCTTTTTGGTGGCCTGGGCATTTGCAAAGGGCCCTAGAGCACACCATGTAAGAATAATGAAAAAGAATTTTATTTTCGTCATTAAGTAGCACTAGAATTATTAATCTAAATTTAATTAGACTAAAGATTCTTACGAATGAGAAATGAAAACTGAGCTTTGAGGGTGGATCTTTAGATTGATTGATGCGCAGCAGTCTTGTTGGAGCAATGACAGTCTTGATGAAGCTATTACTCCTAACATATAATTATCTTTCTTCTCACAGGAATTAAGGCGGCACTTTGACCTTGCTCATTTTATTTTTTTTGGCCTTCCCACTTTTCTCCCAATCAAGCCTTGTCGGTTGTATCAGTTCCGAGAATCGAGAGATTCCGCACTTTGATTTCATCGCAAGAGAGAGTGGTCTTAAAAAAAGAATACTCGTTATTAGTGGAATTCATGGTGATGAACCAGAGGCAATGGAACTAAATCAAATGTGGAAAGAGAGATTAGAACGAATAGGAAGGCCATCAAATCATTGGCGTATTATTCCTAAACTCAATCCAGATGGAGTCGTAAGAAAAACCAGGTATAACGCCAACAAAGTGGATCTTAATCGAAACTTTCCAACAAAGGACTGGGGTAAGCTCGCTCACTCTTCATGGGAGAAATTCCATAAGCGCCATCCTCGGAGGTATCCAGGGGCCACTGCTGGAAGTGAAGCAGAAACACTTTGCTTAATTAAGCATATTGAAGATTATCGTCCCGATTTAGTGGTTTCAATTCATACTCCTTATGGGCAGTTTGATTTTGATGGACCTGCGAATAAAAAATTAAAAACATCAATTCTCCCATGGAAGCGGATTGGAACTTTTCCAGGAAGTCTAGGGCGCTATCTTTGGGAAGAAAGAGGTATCCCTGTTCTAACTATTGAGCTACGGACGGATAGTTTGCGTAAAAATCGTCGTGGGTTTTTAAGACTTCAGGATTCTCTTTCAGATTTAATAGAATAGGAGCAATTGTCTAAATTCTATACACTATAGATAATGTTTTTAGGTAGAGATCCAATCTAAAGAATCCTTAATAAAATGATTGGATGAAAACACTTTTTATTTCAACGATTATCGATTGCCCTTTCTGGGCCAAATCATAGCTTACTTTAGGATCGGTTTGTGAAAAGGCCTGAAGTGAGAATAGAAGTATTAGAAATATAATAATTTTCATAAAAAACCTCTAGGGTGTAAGTGATTTAGGAATTTTCTCTTTATCATCTCGGTGTCGAAAGATACTTTGAATTTTCTCAGGAACTTTGACCGGTGTAACCTCTTTAATAAGCTTCCATACTTTTACAAAGCGATTCCAAAAATAGAGGCTTGTTATTGTTGGGATCTTTGTCTGGGCAGCTAATCGCCCGCGAGTTACTAACACATCGAAGTCCTTACTCGAAGTTCGAGAGTACTCAGTGAGGTCAATTGAGATTGCAAAGTCTGCTTCTTTAAGTTGTCTTTTCGTTCGAACATCTATGGCAATATCCATTGCATTTGAAACGACATCAAGAATTCCTTCCGGTTTGGTATAGGTGGTATTACCACTCAAATTGACTCCAATTAAAAGATTGGCCCCGTGAAACTTTAGGCCCGATAAGGGGACATTTTCTGTAAGTCCACCATCAGCGAGAATCATGTTTTCTTTTTGTATAGGTAAGTAGAACCCTGGTACACAGGAGCTTGCCATCACTGCTTCAATTACATCTCCATGTGAGAGAAGGACTCCTTCTCCTGTGATTAAGTCTGTTGCTTTGATGGTTAAAGGAATGAGGGCATCCTCAATCTTTGCATTTGGAGGGAGTAGGCGCTTTAGCATACTGATCATTTCAGAGTTTTCAAATAAGCCGAGCTTACCAATTTTTAAGGACGAAAACGGAGTGGGATTAACTTTTTTAAGTTCATTTTTAATGGTTTCAAAATCTACACCGAAAGCATAAAGAGAAGCGATGATGGCACCCGCACTTGTTCCAGAAAGACAGTGGATTTTTAATCCAATTGATTCAAAGTGTTCGAGAATTCCAATATGGGCGGCCCCACGAGCTCCACCACCACCGAGGGCCACGCCAATTTTGCGCTTAAACATCTCTCATCCTTAGCATTTGAGTATTGCTGGTAGTATGCAATAAATCGCTTCAATAAGAAACACTAAGTAAGAGGTCTACGTCTTTTTGTTTTGCTCTTCTTCCTCGGCCTGTTTTCTGAGGTCCTTTTCGTACTCCCAGGCCTCCGTACAGAGTTGGAGGGATGATTTTAACTCCTTAGAGGTTTGACAGGGATCCAGAAAGAAAAAGTAGAACCTTTACCAACTTGGCTCTCTACAGAGATTTCTCCACCATGTTGTTCTATAATTTTTTTTGATATTGCTAGTCCGAGTCCAGTGCTCTTTTCTCCTTCAGTAGCAATGACTGAAGTGCGCCCAAACTCTGAGAAAAGTTTATGCCGTTCACTGTCAGGAATTCCCGGGCCTTCATCGCTTACTCCAATAATGATCCTTTCATCTTCACTTTGAACTGAGATGGTAATGTTTGATCCTCTCTTTGAAAACTTTGAGGCGTTAGAGATGAGGTTATCTATGACCCTGTGGATTTGAATGACATCAAAGTAGGCCTTCTCTGGAAGGAGAGGGGAAGTAATCACAGTAATGCTGTTTTCTTTTTTTTTGGCCTGTTCCCTTGCTCTTAATGCGAGTCCAGGAATAAAAGTATTTAATAAGATCTCTCGTGGTTCAATGCTTCTTGCATCTGCCCCCAGTTTATGTAATTCAGAAAGCTCTTCAAGTAGCTCTTGCATAAAATCTGAATTTCTCTTGAGCGTATCAAATACTTTTTTTGCATCATCGTTGAGGTGTTGATACCACTCTTTACGTTTTGAAATTTCAAGAAACGCTTGAATCACATTAAGAGGATTTTTGAGATCATGAAGAAGCATTCTGATGTTTCGAACTCTGCTTAAATCTTGATGAAACCAATTCCTTAGGCGAGATTGTTCTATAATAATAGAAAGCTCGTCAGCAATTTGGAGGTAGGTTTGAACATGCTCATCTTTATAAGTTCCGGGCCTTGTGCTTGAGAAAAATACAATCCCGATATGTCGTCCTTCAGATTTTAATGGGCATGTGAGACTTGAGCGAATCCCTTCTTTGATAATGAGTTTAGTGGAGTTAGATTGTGGATGTTCTCGTCCATATTGTACTAGGTCATTAATGATTCGAGGGTTGCCTGTTTTTAATATCTTTTCAAGACTACTACCTCTTATTGGTGCACAGTAGTTTTCGTCAAGATAGGTCATTGGTAATTTGGATCTTAGCCATTTGGAGCATATCTGAGGATGATCTTCATTTTCCTTTTCAAGCAAGGCAATGCCAATGCGATCATAAGGAATAATCAAATCAAGTGAATTAAAAAGGAAATCAAGAATTTCATTAAAGTTGTGTCCGCTGCTTAGCTTATTGCTAACTTCCCCGAGGATTCGACCTAAGAGTAATTCCGTTCTTATTAAGGGTGAATTAAAGTTCTCGGTTTGTTCTAGCATAGGACCCTTCCTTATTAGCTATATAAACCTATATGAACTACTCTTTCAAAGCTCACAGCATCCTTATCTTCTCAAATATACCTTAATTAACTATGATGTTATAAATCATCTCAAGAAGGACTTCGTGTTATCTACTATTTTGGCCGTAATGCCTCTTTTAGCTCTTGTGTACTTGCTCTTGTTTAGAGGGGTAAGATTGCTTAATGCTTCCGGAATTGTTGCAGCGATTACTCTTTTATTAGTTTTGATTTACTGGGAGATAAGGTTTCTTGATCTTTTCTGGGTAAGTCTTAAGGCATTAAGTTTAACTTTTGATATCTTTCTTATTGTATTAGGAGCACTTTTTTTTCAAGGATTTCTTAAGTTATCAGGTCATTTTCAAATGATGATCGATGAGCTTAATAAGTTGACTTCATCTCGCTGGCTTCTCATTTTAATTCTAAGTTGGTCCTTCGGCGCATTCCTTGAGGGAATCTCTGGTTTTGGGGCTCCTGCTGCTCTTCTTGCTCCATTCTTAGTAGGACTTGGACTTCTTCCTTTTGAGGCAATTGTCATTTGCCTTCTTGCTAACTCCACCGCTGTCACATTTGGGGCGATGGGAACACCTCTAAGAGTAGGTCTTTCTGGTTATTTAAACGATGAATTAGTATCCATGACATCTTTTATGAATCTTTGTGTTGGAGTGATCATTCCTTTGATGATGATCCATTTTTTACGGCTTAAAAAGATTGCTCCGACTAATACAATTAAACCCTATCTTTGGGCTATAGGTGCCGGCCTTTCCTTACTGATTCCTTACTACTTGATAAGTTTTATTGCTATTGAATTTCCGTCTGTTATTGGAGGTGGGCTCAGTTTTTTTATTATGATCTTTATTGTTAAAGGTACTAGTGAAAATAATTTCTCTGTCTTAAAGCTACTCAAGTCTTTTTATCCCTACTGGCCAGTTATTATACTTCTCTTCCTTGGTCGCTATCTGTTTGCAGATTATGGTCTTAATATTTCGTTAGGAAAATATTTTTCCCATCATTTTATTTTCTTTCATCCTGGATTTATTCTTTTACTAGTGGTTATCATTCTTGGTCGTTTAACATTAAAGTCATTTAATTTTATATTTCCTTTATATATTCAGAATAAAAATAAAATGATTCAAACGACTCTTAGTTTATTTTTTATGAGCTCTATAAGCACACTTTATTTAGCGACAGAGTTTACAGATAAGAGAGGTATGCTAAGTGTAATCGGGGATATGCTAGGAGGAGAGCTTTATCGCTACTACGCTGTTTTCTTAGGGACCTTTGGTTCTTTCCTTACAGGGAGTGCAACTGTTTCTAATTTATTATTTGGACCATTACAAGTTGAAATGGCGGACACACATCATTTAAACCGTAATCTCATTCTCGCTTTGCAACTTTCAGGAGCCTCTATGGGGAATATGATTTCTCTTTTAAATATAATCTCAGTTGAGGGAGCAATTGGAGTTACGTCTAATCTCAAACAAGTTTTTTCTTACTTGTTACCTTATTGTTTTATAGCGCTTCTTCTTTTTGTAGGATTACAACTCTTACGATAAGGGATTGGAGATGGCCACCATCTGAGCAGTCATTCGACAGGCCACTCTTCCATCTTTAAGCTTTATAATACTCTCTGTTGTAATTTGGGCCTTACTTTTTCTTTTAAAGGTTTGAATGAACGTTTCCTTGATATTCTCATCAGGACACAGGCAGGTTGAAACGATTTCTTCAGCTACAGGTATAAGGTAGCTTGTTTGTGATGATTTAATTAGAACGTGTCCATTTCCTTCAATGAGTGAATAGACTTGGGAGTAGGCCGCTAAGATGAGCATAGTGGCCAGGGAACCGCCGAAAGCAGTTCCGAGGTGGTTATGATTAGGATTGAGCGGACAGGAAAGACAGACTCCATTTTCATCCAGGGAACTTACTCGAACATTCATGAACTTACTGGTCGGTATCTGTTCATTAAGTAGTTCTATTAAGTGGACTTCGTTCATTTTAGTCATTGAGCATCTCTGAAATTCTTGAATACTGCCCGTTAAAAGTTTCGGCCTTTGCCATATTCCAGATAAAGTCAGGACGTGTGCGAGAGATCCATTCTCCTCCTACAATATTATTTTCTTTATCTAGTTCTAGATAGTATTCATAATTTCTTTCTGCATTGATGTGCAAATCAGTTCCATTTGTCGGGTACCAACTATTATTTCCAATTTCCATCACAACTGTCATAAGTGTTTTTACATGAACCCTTCTTACTGTCCCTCTAGCGGATCCAGTTTTGGAAGAGAGGTTCGGATTAACAATTGTGCTGTTGTATTTAATAATAGCATGATTCCAAACCTGACGACCTCGTTCAATATCGGCAATAAAGCTGGTTTCTTCAAGACCCACCTTATTTGTAAGAACGAGATGAAAAGCTCCCGCATTGAGATCGTTACTACACCCAGGGCCAATACCAGTCATACATCTTCTCCCCATTTGATTCGTAGTCGGAACCTTATGGTGATAGGCATAGTAGTAACTCACTAGCGCTTTAATATCAGAGGAGCCGAGAGGTATAGGGAGACCATCAGGGTTAGTGAGGGTTTTAGGAGTTGGTTCATTATGAACAATTGAAGCCGGAGACCAGCCATTACAAACTCCCCACCATAGGGGATCATTATCTTTTGCTCTTGAAGAGACTTCTCTTTTGAGAGGATAGTCATAGTTACCGTTTAAGAGATCCAGCTTTTCAGAAGGTGCAAGGCGAGCGAGTTCTTCGGAAGTCATCTTGAAGGCTTCTTCTTTACTAGGAGAAATGGTATTAAAGCCTTTTTGATCTTCGGTATTCCATCTCTTGTTGATAAGCCCTTTCCTATGAGGCCAGTAATCGTTGGCCCAAAGCTTTTCCGTATTACTTAAATCAGCACTCAATGGAAGTTCATCAAAGCGGTATTCATTAACTTTCATTATTCTTGGATCAGATCCAGGTGACCAGCGATCTGCAAACACAGAAGTACTAATAAGAAAGATAAAGAAAAGAGAAAGAATATTCATTTTGATGCTCCATTGAAATGAATGGAGCTTGATACCTTAAAGGAAGTTTTTGAGAAAGAAAAAAAGGAAAATAGACTTATAATTTAGAAGAGTTTTGCGATGCAGCTCATTAGAGCTGCTCAATAGTGCCATCTCCAGCAACAAAGATAGTCATATTGTTTCTTTCTTCCTTAACAACTGTTGAAACAGTGAAATTAAGCTTAAGAGTCGCACCGGCGATGGGATCTTCATCACTACCAAGGTTACTTAGTCCAACTAGGCTCATCTTGGCATTGAAGTTATACCCCCAGGCCACCGAGATATTCTCTGGAACGATTTGAGCGTTAGTAATGTAAGAACCGGTTCCGCGAAACTTTCCACCAGCACTCATATTTACGTTATAAGTAAACGAGACAACCTCGGCCCCGTAACCATTCTTATAGGACACCTTGAATTTCTCCGAACTTGGTCTTTTCCAACCAGCAAGATCAGTTGCTGAAATAGATTCACCAAACTCGGTATTTACAGGAAGGATTGAAATGGGGGCATACTCAGTGTTAATAACAGGTTTACCTGCTTTAACGATCTCATAAACTTCCTTGCCGAAAGCGATAATCTGACGAGTGATACTGATGACTTCGCCAAGGTCTCTACCGAGGTCTTTTTCAAGTGTTATCTTTTGGTTTGAGTCTACTCTTTCTACCTTAACTTCAGAGATCTGATAATAAGGATCAATTGGATT
>CAYWMU010000030.1:19803-20951 GCA_964459395.1 uncultured Bacteriovorax sp. | reverse complement strand
TGTTTCTTTTCTTTGAAGACAAGTTAGCTTTAAAAGCGGCTCCTTCGATCAAAACCAAGCCTCAAGTATGGGTTCTTGGGTCTTCTGATTTCGGGGCTAAACTTGCCGCTCAAAAAGGTCTTCCTTATTCTTTTGCCCAACATTTCTCCGGTAGAAATGCTCTTGAGATTATGAAGTTTTATAAGGAAAACTTTAATCCTTCTCAGCATCTTGCTAAACCCAATCTTATAATGGGTTGTCAGATTATTTGTGCGGAAACTGCAGAGGAAGCTGATCTTTTAGCACTATCGAATGATGTCTCTATGGCCTACTTTATTCAAAAAGGTGAATCTATCCCACTTATGAGTCCAGAGGATGCTCTGAAGGTTGGATTAACAGATGAAGATCGTTTCTATATAGGCCAATCTTTCCCTAAGTTTGTCGGAACTCCTGAAATGATTAAAGAGCAATTGACCCCATTTATGAAGTACACTGATGAGTTAGTTATCTCATGCTCGGTCTATGATCAGCAGAAAAGAATTAATTCTTACCGATTGTTGTCAGAGAAATTATTAAGATAAGTGGCAGAGCTGGGTAGTACATAAGTTCACCTGCTTTGAGTATCGGATGAACTTCGTGACTTAGCTCAAAATGTGTTGTTGGAACAATATTTCCGTAGCTAGTTTGGTAGGCCCTTCTAAAACCAAGGTCTGGATAATTATATTTAATACCGTTTACTTTAATTTTATCCCCACGCTTAATTGAATGTTTTTTTACTTCACCACATCCTGTGCAGCTGATTTCTTGATCATCTTTATAGAATCCTGCGGAGTTGTCTGAGTACTGATGAATAAACCCATCCTCTAAAGGAATGAGGTGACCCTCATCTAGAATAGGGTAGAGATAAGTATTTTGAGTGAGCGTTAAATTGCAGTAGATACTCGTGAGAATAATGACTATCGCAAGGAAGGAGAGTTTTTTTGATTTATTCAATTTGTTACTGATGACAAAAAAGAGGATAAAAAAGGGAACACCTGTATACCAACGAGTGAAGCCTTCATTCACCGCAGCCCCTACCGAGAAAACAAAACACAGAAAATAGGCACAATAAAGCAAACTGGATCGAATATCTTTTCTTAAAATCAAGAGGGTCCTTTAATTCCAGCTTG
>CAYWMU010000030.1:1250-19793 GCA_964459395.1 uncultured Bacteriovorax sp. | reverse complement strand
CAAAACAAGCTTAAATTGATAATACTATAAAAGGTATTTTTTTGATGAAAGCTTTGAATGATATTTTCTTACTAAATCTCTTTACTTTTCTTCCTCCAGTCTTCTCATATCTCCTCGCATGTATCGGAGCGATCTTTGCGGGAACTGTAGTGGGTAAGGAAAGGGAGAAAGCTCAAAAGGCAGCGGGACTCCGTACTTTTGCGATGGTGGCCTTAGGTTCATGTGTATTTACTCTCACTACTCGACTTGTTTTAGGAGAGGGGTTTTATACTGATGGAGCAAGAATTCCTGCTCAGATTGTATCTGGAGTTGGTTTCCTAGGTGCAGGGGCCGTGTTTAGATCTGGTCGAATTGTGTCCGGCTTAACGACGGCCGCAGGTATTTGGGCCACGGCCGCAGTAGGTGTTGTTTTCGGTCTTGGTTTTTTTGCCTTTGGCATTTGTGTAACCTTCATGATTTTCCTTCTATTATGGATTCATTCGTTCCTTGATAGACGCCATCACGTGGATGCTATTTGGAGTACCTACCACGTCCATATCGATTCTCAGGATGGTAAAGGCGTTATTCTTGTGGAAGAAGTAGTTAGAGAGTGGGGTTTTGAACCGAAAGAAGTAGAAAATAATGATGCTTCAAAGACGGTTTGGGAATTTAGTATCGCTCATAATCAGCGTGCTCATCAGCGATTCCTTGCAGAATTGGCCGGTCACAACTATGTAAGTAAGCTGGTAAAGAGATAATGCATCGCATTTTTGGCTGAAAAAGAGATTTCCTTGTGCTAGGATGCGCCTCACCGCTTAAATTTTTGCTATGTGAGGAGCCTGCATGAACCTTTGGCATGACATCAATCTTGATTTTGACACTGAAAAAAACACTCTTAACTGTCTTATTGAAATCCCTGCGGGTTCCAAAGTTAAGTATGAAATTGATAAAGAAACAGGTCTTTTAATGGTAGACCGAATTCTTTCAAGCTCTGTTCATTATCCATGTAACTATGGTCTATTCCCACAAACATACTGTGATGATAAAGATCCTCTAGATGTACTTGTTTTAGGTCAGTTTCCTATTGCACCACTTGCTCTTATGAAAGTGCGTCCAGTGGGTGTTCTTAAGATGATTGACGGAGGAGAAGGCGACGACAAGATCATTGCTGTTCACGTTGATGATCCTCAGTACAAACATATCACAAAACTTTCTGAAGTATCTCCACACCTTGTTGCTGAAATTAAGCAATTCTTTGAGTCTTACAAAGCTCTTGAAAAGAAAAAAGTTGAGATTACAGGGATTGAAGACGAAACAGCTGCTGTTAAAGTTGTTAACGACTCGATCGATCTCTACAAAAAACACTTCAAATAATTATAGAATGTAGAAAAGGTACGCCGTACCTTTTCTACACCTTCTCTTATTTCTTCAGTTCTTTGCGAATTCCTCGCGGTCCCTTAAAAACTTTTAATAAATAAATGAGAAACGGAAGAATAATAATAACTCCTACGAGTAGAGCTTTGAAGAGTTGCTTAATGACTGCTTCAGGGGCAGCGACTTCACTAAAAGTGAGCTTACTTCCGTCTTGAAAGTAAAGCATATCTGGATATCTCTTAATGAGAACCGCTCCCATAATCATGGCCACTTGAAAGGCCACAATAATCCTTGAGATGCGATTCCATTGATAGATGTAACTTAGTACCAGGGGTATCAAGAGGAGAGTTGTGATAAAGGCAAGGATGATGGAGTAGTTGTTTCCAAAAAAGGCATCGATAAAATCTTTGTTATTATAGTAGGCAACTAAAAAAACGAGTGTCCCTGCCAGAAAAACAAAAAGAAGAGATTTCCAGATATCAGACCTAATGCTGGCCCTTACTTCAGGATCTTTAGGAGCTTCACTTAAAAAGAAAGTTTGCGCCAAGAAAAGATAAGTTGAAACAACGAATACCCCCACACTCAAACTAAATGGACTTAGCCAGGGATCAATGAAGTATTGTTTGAAACCTGTTATCTCAACAGGAAACGGAGAGAAGAGACTGCCTACAATTACTCCCTGCCAAAATGATGTCCACACCGATGAGAGAGCAAACATCCAGGTATAATGTTTTTGCCACCCGTCTTCAATAGGATCATATTGTCTAAAAGCAAAAGCGGTTCCACGAAAAATAATTCCAATAATCACAAAGAGAAGGGGAATATGAAAGATCGTTGAAAAGATCATAAAGGGGTGAGGAAAACCCATAAAGAAAATCACAATAACTAAAATAAGCCAAATATGGTTGGCCTCCCAAATAGGTCCAATGGCCTTTTCTACTAATTCTTTTCTCGATTTCTTTTTACTAATAAGACTGAGAAACTCATAAATTCCTGCACCGAAGTCTGCACCTGCAAAAACAACATAAAAGATGAGACTTAAAATAAGCACTAAAAGGACAAACTCAAACATGGTTATCCTTTTTCATAAAAAGTTGAAACTGGCGATACATGAGCCAGGAAACCGTTGCGGCCAGCATGATATAAAGAGCTGTGAAGAAGACGAGGATATACTCAAGGCCCGGCATAGGACTTACTGAATCTTTTGTTTTGAGAATGCCGTAAATGATCCAGGGTTGCCTGCCAACTTCGGTAACAATCCAGCCGGCCTCTACTGCAATGACTCCTAAAGGAGAAGCCAGTGCAAAAATTTTTAAGATCATTCGATTTTCAAATAACTCTTTCTTTTTCCAGATCCTCCAGAGGGTAAAGAGTGAGAGGAGAAAAAGAAAAGTTCCAATGGCCACCATGATTTGAAAGGCAAAATGCACAGGGATGAGAGGAGGCCATTCATCCTCGGGGAACTCATTGAGTCCTTTAATTTCAGCATTGGGATCATAGGTTGCAAGAAAACTTAAAAGATAAGGAATTTGAATTCCCCATGAAACAGTTCTCGTTTCTTTGTCGGGAATTCCTCCTATCCAAAGCCCCGCTGCTTTATGGGTTTCAAAATGAGCTTCCATGGCCGCAAGTTTAAGAGGTTGTCTCTGTGCTACATCTTTAGCAGAAATATCTCCACTAATAGGAGTGATAAGACTTGAAAGAATAAAAACTGGAAGAACAACTTTGATGGCCTTCATATTTAAAACTTTTTGTCTTCGATAAAGAAGAAGTGCGCAGTGAATCCCAAGGACAGCACAACTCACAGCGAGAGTTGCAGTTACGACAGTGTGCTGAGCTTGAGAAAACCATGCATCATTAAACATGGCACGTACGGGATCAATGTCATGGGCCTTTCCATCACGCCAGACAAAGCCAGCAGGAGAATTCATCCAAGCATTAGCAGCTACAACAAAGATTCCGCTCAGCATTCCACAGATACCAACACCAACTCCAGTCCACCAGTGGACCCAAGGTTTTAAATGGTTGAAGCCGTAGAGATATAATCCTAAAAATATCGCCTCTAGAAAGAAGGCGGTACCTTCCCAAGAAAAAGGCATACCGAAAATCGGACCAGCATGGACCATAAAGCCGGGCCACAGAAGTCCTAATTCAAAGCTCAGTGCCGTTCCTGAAACAGCACCTGTTGCGAAGAAAATTCCCAGGCCTTTCATCCACCAACGAGTAAGAACGTAATAGTCTTCATCTTTTGTTTTAAGCCAGCGGTAATGAGCGAGACTCATAAGAATAGGCATCACCATACCAACGATGGCAAAAACAATGTGGAAGCCTAGAGAGATACCCATAATTGATCGTGCAGCAAGTACAGAGTCCATAGGGCATGAGTATAGAGTTGTTAGGGAAAGATGAAATCTAAAGAAAAGGGCCCAATTTCTTGGGCCCAGGCATGAAACAAATTAGAATCGATATGTTGCTGAGACGCGAATATCTCGCCCTGGATTATAGAGTGGTTGATATTGGTTTGCGCCAGTTCTTGAAGCAAAGAAAGTTGCATGGTCTATATATGTATCGTTGAAAATATTTGATACGTAGAGACTAAACGACCAATCTTTGTGTTGAACAGGGTCATAGTTAACCCAAAGGTCTGTCACATTGTAGCTAGGCTTAGTGATATTAGTTCCTTTAATTCTTTCTACTGTTTTGAAGTTTGTTCCAAAAGTAAGTCCATACTTTTCAATGTTTTTTGAAAGAGAGAGTTGGAGAGTGTTTCCAAGAATGGTTCCGCGCCCCATGGATTGATCGAGTTGAACACCATCATACTCAGGTCTTACTTGTGTATAAGAAGCTCTGAACTTAAAAAACTTAGGATTGTGAAACTCATAGCTCGCCTCATATCCTTGTGTTCGAAGATTACCTTCGTTGATTCTTGTTAAAGGATGCTGACCAGGTAGAGGGTTTCTAATGTTTATATGATACATAAAATCGATGATATCATTCTTATAAAAACTGATTTGTGTTTTGTGATAACTTTTCTTCCAGTTAAGACCCACTTCACGTGCAATTCCTTTTTCAGGCTTAAGAGCTTTAGGATAATGGACTCCTTGGTTGATTAAGAATGTTTCAACAGGGGAGATACCTCTAAATGTTTCTGAGTAACCCGCAAAAGCACATATATTCCAAATAGCACAGTATTCGAGACGTAGATTTGGAGAGAAACCATTGTGATTCATCTCTTTATTATTTACGTCATTAAATGAACTGAAATCAAATCGAGAACCATAATCGATAGTAAGCTTATCAATGCCTTTGTATTGATTCTGAAAAAAGAGACCTTGATTATGGGTCGTTTCTTCTCCTCGAGTGGCCATTGATTTTACATAGTATTGATCCGTTCCGAATTTCACTCGGTGTTCTTTGAATTCCATCGTATTTGAGAGAGTTCCACCAGTCCCTTGAGACTTTCCAAAATTTCCTCTCTCGATAGTTGTTAAAGTGTGATAAACGTTGGCTTCAATATTAGCTAGCTTCGGATCAAGAACATAGACACCATTAGCAGAGTAGGTTGTTCGTTTTGAAGTTTGTTTTTGAAGGGGTTCTGGCCCTTGCCCATTGTTTGTTTCATTGTAACCAAAGTTTCCTCGCTGAGGACGAAGACCCTGATCTTCAACATGTTCAGCACTCACGTCATAAGTAAAGTTGTCACCACGACCAGAAAATTTAACTTGGCCTGATAGAAGTTTTTCATTGGTTCCTTTGATGACATCGCCGTTACCTGCGCTGTACTCATTGGCCTCAACGAAGTTTCCGCGTGCGACAACTCCGAAGTTATCACTTAGTTTTGAGAAGAAAGTAAGGGAAGGACGCGTGTAGCGTTGGTTTGAATAGTAGGTAGCTTTTGCATTACCACCAAAAGTCTTATCTTTGTTAGTGTAATCAAAAATATTCTTAGTCTTCATGATGACAGTACCAGCAATAGTACCGTAACCATCATCGGCCCTGGCCGTTCCAGGTCTCACTTCAATGGACTTAATATTTTCAGGGTCAAGAAAGAGGTTACCTTGGTGGTGGAAGACGTGATTCCCTTGTCTCGCACCATCAACTTGAATATTGAGGTTTACATCCTCGACTCCGCGAACATAAAGTTTTTGGGTATTGGTTGCTCCACCACCAACTGTTACAGACTGAGTGTCCTGAAAGAGAGTGCGTATATCGGTAGCACTTCTTTTTCCGAAGTCTTTATAAGTTGAAATCTTATCTTCTGTACGCTCAGGAACAGCGCCTTCAATGTCAATTGTTAAGAGATCCTCTTGAGCTAGTGCCGGAAGAGTAATCAATGAGCATAGAATAATGGTTTTTTTCATAGTGCCTTCTTCTTCTTTTTCAATTTATTGAGCCACATGATCGTTCCCGTAATAGGAAGAGTTGTGGCGATAAAACAGGTGATGAAATAAATAATCTTTGAAAACAATCCATAGAATTCTCCGGTATGGAGATGGCGGACCAGACTTGCGATTTTATCTCCGAAACTTCTTTCAGAGAAAAGTTTCTCACTTATGATGGTCTTATCATAAGGATCAATTTGAACGATATCTGTGAATTTAAGACCTGAGTTAGGCGTCTTCCTAGCTATGTAGCTTTCTTTAGGATTTCTATTGATTTGAATAGATACTGAACCTTCATAAGGAAGACGTTCATTGATGGCGGCAACAAGAGTTTCAATATCAAGTTTAGTTTCTCGAGGAGTTACTTCCATCGCCTGAATTCTTCGATCACCAAAAACTTGTGCATTCAAAACTGTTGAAAGACCACTGCGGTACCATTCAAAAGACCAGCAGAGTCCAGTGAGAGTCATAACTGCTAAAGGAATAAGAGAATAAAAACCTAGAGTGTTGTGAAGGTCATAAATCATTCTCTTAGAATTTTTTAAATTTATAGTTAAAACAGTTTTGAGTTGGCGCTTACTTCTAGGCCACCACAGATAAAACCCTGAGATGAGTAATAAACCAAAGACGATCGTACTTGCTCCAACAATAATTTTTCCAAAACTATCTGGGCCACCAAGTAACCAGCGATGAAGTCTAAAAAAGAACATCATCCAACCTGGTTTTTGAAAAGGGTCGTTCAAAATTTCACCATTAGTAGGATTCACAAAAAAGTTTTTTCCTCGGCGGTCTTCTTTTGAAGTTTGGATATTGAAAATATAAGGGAGAGTTTCTCCTTGCACCGTTATGCGAGAAATATTGCCGTACTCAGCAAGAGGGTGAGAGAGTTCTTCAATTGTTTTCTTAGCTAGCGAAGGGTCAATAAATGTCGTCTCACCTGGATTTGAGAAAGAGTGAATTTCTTTTTCAAAAGTGAGAATGGTCCCACTTAAACAAATGAGAAAGATAAAAACTCCGGTAATAAGACCCGACCACAGATGTACTTGATAGATTAGATTTTTTAATGTTTTTCGCATTTGTTTGAAGTATCAAACAAATGACAGCCTTTCAATATTTTTGTTAACTTATCGGATATTTCTGTAGCTGATATTAACAACTTAGATGAGTAGTTTGACTACTTATATCAACGTTTGTTATATCTAACTCACTTTTTCAAGGAGTTAAAAGTGAGACTTATTCTACTGGGAATTTTAGTTAGTTTTAGTACGCAAGCTTCATCGATCTATTTAAAAGACGTAGGAGTCATGGGGTTTGCTAGTCATGACCTGTTTGAGTGGGATGCTAAAAATGAAAGAAACTTGGAAAATGGTCGACTTGATCTTTCGAGTTTCTTTGACCATGCAGAGAAGAGTTGGAAGAAAGGTGGTAATCCTAAAAATGCTCAAAATGCGGCCGTATGGTCTATCACAAAACATTTGGTGAAAGAGTATAAAAAGCTTTTAATAAGTGGTCTTGATGAGGTGAGTGCACGCAGAGAACTGACTTCTTATTATCATGAGATGGTTAAGGAATCATTCGAGCGATTTATTGGGCTTCCATTTCCTCAAGTAGGAAGAAATGAGATGGTAACTGATCTTGAGCAGGCCTGTATGCGTGGACTCCACGATATCCTTCCAGGAAAAATTAAACTTTACCGTCCGATCTTTAAGGAATTTGATTTAACAAATGCTCTCACGGCCAAAACTGTTCTTAATCAAAAAGAACTAGATCAGCCGATTCCTTTTTATGATGGTAAGTATGATGAAGCCTATCACAATGTAAAAATCCCTTTCACGAGAAGGGTTATTGATCTTAATAAAATCGATGGAGATTTTATCAAGAAGTTTTCTCCATGGACTCAGGAAGATATGCTTGCTGATTTAGGACGTGCAGGAAGAGGTGAGATTGCTTTAGGTGATGTTTTCTTTATACATCACATTGAAGAGTTATTCTCAAAAGGTATTTGTCCTCAAGGTCTTATGCCTGAAGTACCATGCAATTAGTCAGTGTAAAAAATACTGATCAGATGGTCGTCTTGAAATGAATTGTTTATAAGTCACCAGCATGAATTACAAATTTTCAAACACATTCAAAAACACTCATAACCAAGGCCCGCTAAACGGGCCTTTTTTTTTGCCATTTCACCAAGGAGTCCTCATGAAATTTTTCGCACTAACTTTAGCTTTTGTTTCGTATTCTGCCTTCGCTTCAAATTGCTTTACTCGTCTTGATTCCGACTTAGGGCTTAATCTTTCTGAGGAGATTTGCTTCAATTCAGTTCAAGTGAAAGGTGGTGTAGCTCATGTCAATGTTTCATTCGATGGAGTTCAAAAAGTAAAAAAAATAGTTGTAGGGCAAGGAATTAAAAACGGTTATGGAGTAACTTATAAACTAGAAGATTTAGAGGCCATTTACACCTCTGAGCAAACTTATTGTTCACGTGCTTTTGAGGGCCATGTTCATGCCCAAATTACTCTTAATCCTAATGCAGTGGTAGTGAATAAGGTTTACGGTGAATTTGTTGAAAAAGGTGACTACTGCCACGATGAAGGCCAGGTCACAGGAATTATTCGTTACACCAACAACTAACTTATTTGGCTTAGATTCAATCCATCATTTGATGGGTTGAATCTTTGTGACACTTATCTCGCTGTCACTTCGTTTATTCTTAATTTACTGACCTCCCATTAAACTTTTCTTCCTTTGAACTTATTCTGTACTCACCATAAGGGGGTATTATGCTTGAGTTTAAAGCTGCAGTTACAAAGTCTAAAGGAGCTCCTTTTGAACTTCAAAAAGTAAAATTGAAATCATTAAAAGATAATGAGGTATTAATCAGAATTAAAGCGGCCGGCATGTGCCATACGGACATGGTCGCACGAGATCAGGATTATGATGTCCCATTACCTTCAGTACTAGGGCACGAAGGTTCCGGGGTTGTAGAACAAGTGGGTAAATCTGTGAAGGGAATCGAAGTAGGTGATCACGTTGTTCTTTCCTTTGCTAGCTGTGGGAGATGCAAATCTTGTTTAAAAGCTGAGCCTGTTTATTGTTACAATTTTTTTCCCATGAACTTTGGTGGAAGTGATGAAAATGGATTTACTTCTTTAATTGATGAAGAAGGTAAAGACATTCATGATCACTTCTTCGGACAAAGCTCTTTTGCAGAATATGCTATCGCCACAGAGAGAAATACAGTGGTTGTGGCAAAGGATGTTCCTTTAGAAATCCTAGGGCCTCTCGGTTGTGGGATTCAAACCGGGGCAGGGGCCATTATGAATGGTCTTAAAATTGAAAATGGATCAAGTGTGGCCATTTTTGGAGCAGGGGCAGTAGGACTGGCCGCTGTGATGGCCGCAAAAATCATGGGGGCCTCCCAAATAATTGCTGTCGATATTGTGGATTCAAGACTTGAGTTAGCTAAAGAGTTAGGCGCTACAGATGTGGTTAATTCCAAGAATGCAGATGTCGTAGAAACTATTATGAAAATTACAGGGAGTGGCGCTGATTACTCCTTAGAAGCTACTGGGAGACCTGAAATCCTACGTTGGGCCATTGATTCATTGGCCATTAGAGGAACCTGTGGATTTGTTGGTGCACCTGCACTAGGTGTTGAAGCAAGTTTTGATGTGAATGGAGTCATGGTTCCAGGTAAGACTATAAAAGGGATTATTGAAGGAGAAAGTATTCCGCAAGTATTTATACCTCAACTCGTTGAGCATTACCGAGCAGGAAGATTTCCCTTTGATAAGTTAATTAAGTTTTATCAATTTGAAGAAATTAATGAAGCTGCAAAGGATAGTGAAAAAGGAATAACTGTTAAACCTATTATTCGAATTTCATAATTTATTTCCTGAGGAGGAGAACAATGAAAAAGATGTTAATGCTATTGAGCTTTCTATCATTACCGGTCTTGGCCGCAGAAGGAAAGTTAGAAGACGGAAAATACAATATTGATCCAGCTCACTCACGTGTGAGTTTTGAGATTGGTCACTTTGTGATTTCTTCAGTAGAGGGACGATTTAACGATGTGAAGGGAACAGTTGAGATTTCCAGAGATCTTAAAAAGTGTAATGTCAATGTGACGATTCCAGTTGCAAGTCTTGATACTGCTGTTCAGAAGAGAGATGAACATTTAAAGAGTGTTGATTTCTTTGATGCTAAGAAGTTTCCTAATATGACTTTTAAATCCAAAAAATGTTCTGGTTCACTTGAGGATCTAAAAGTCACGGGAGACCTAACAATAAAAGGTGTGACTAAAGAAGTAGTGATGGAAGCTGAGTACGAGGGATCAGTTAAAGATAGCTGGGGGAATCAGCGTGCAGCTTTTACTGCCGACTTTGATATTAAAAGAAAAGACTTCAACATCACTTACGACGATAAAATCGATATCGGTCCAACGGTAGGGGATAAGGTAGAAGTAGAGATAATTACAGAGCTTATCCTCGAAAAACCAAAAAAATAATTTGTAGCTGTCACAAATCAGATCTGAGCATCGTTATATCTAGCAACAAAAGGTATAACGATGCTTAAATTCTTAACAATCTTATCAATTATTCTGAGTTTTCAAGTTAGTGCTCATCCGGTGATCTATAAGGATGGTTGGGTCATATCCAGCTTTAATATGGATAATATGAATGATCAGCAATTGATGTATTCATTTACTTCACGTTTTGCGACGGGATTTAATTCTTATCGGTTCTCTAAAGATGGTAAAGATACGGATATGGCCTTTGCGAAATTAAATTATCTTGCTTGGAGACATAATGGCGAAAAATCTCAGGCCAATCTTTATCTCCACTCCGGACTAGGTTTAAGTGATCATCAAAGTAAATCTCAGGGTGCTCTTATGTATGGGGCCGAAGTAGATTGGGAAACAAGAGAACTTTTTGTTGGTTTTAAGCACTGGCAATACTATGCCCCTCACCAGTTTGATATGCCTGTTTCAATGGCACGAGTTGGTTTTTCTCCTTTCACTGCTCCCTTTGATTCAATTCAGACGTGGTTTATGGTGCAGGCCATGTATGCGCCTTTAGCAGATGAAACAGTTTCACTAACACCAATGCTAAGATTCTTTTATAAAAACGTTTTATGGGAAATGGGTGCCTCGGTAAAAGGCGGATGGATGCTTAACCTCATGGTTCATTACTAGGAGAAAAAAATGAAAAAAATATTAGTAGCACTTTTAATGGTTTCTTCTCTAACGACTTGGGCCGAATCCATTAAAGTCGAAGTTAATGGAATGGTTTGTTCCATGTGTGCGCAAGGTATTGAGAAGAAATTTAAAAAAATGGATGTTGTGAAGTCCATTAAAGTCGATCTCGATACAAAAGTTGTTCATATTGAGCTTCTCGAGAATCAAACTTTAGATGATGAAGTGGTAAGAAAAAATATTGTGGATTCTGGTTACAACGTGGCCAAAATCATTCGAGAGTAAAAATGAATAAGTTATTAGGCTGGTTTTCACTGTTTACATCTTTTGGCACACTCATCTGTTGTGCCATTCCTTCTCTTCTCGTCATTGTGGGGTTGGGCTCAGTGGTCGCCGGAGTAGTAGGAGAGTATCCACAGTTTGTGTGGCTCTCCGAACATAAGGCCTGGATTTTCACATTTAGTATATCCATGCTCATTATCTCGCAAGTCATGCAACGACTGACTATTAAGAAAGACTGTGATGATGGTTACTGCGAAGTGACAAAATCTTGGGCCAAACCCATATGGTGGGTGACTCTTTCGATCAACTTAATTGGTCTTTTTTGGGCCTATGTCTTACCGCAACTTGTTTAAATCATTGAATTTGAAATTTATTCAAACATTTGATTGAAATTTTCAATCGTTCGATTTAAATTAGACGGATGTCAGATATAAACATGAGCGAGATCAGTGATACTCGCTCCATCATCCTACAAGCGGCAATTGATTTGTTCGTCGACAATAACTACGATGGCGTGAGCATTCGTCAGATTGCTCAGCGGGCCAATTGTAATATGTCTGCTATCTCTTACCACTTTGGTGGAAAAGAGAAGCTTTATGAGGCCTGTTTTGATTATCTAGATCTTGATCGTTTCAATAACATTCTATCTCTCCTCGATGGTGCAAATAATTCCCAAGAATTCAATACAAAACTAAAACTCTACATTACTACGATGGGGCAGTTTGCAGTCGACAATAAGAAAGTATTTTGTTTGTATGCCAAGGAACATTATTCTAAAACTCCTATAATTAAAGGACTTCACGCTAAGTTTTCAATTACTGCCTATGATAAACTCCATCAGTTTTTTTCACAGGCAATTGATAAAGGAATCGTCCGTTCGGACATCAATAGCTCATTTATGGCACGTCTCATTCAAAATATTATTAAAAGTGAATTTGTATTTGGTCCTTATACTAAGGACTCTGACCTAAAAATTATCTCAGAAGAATTCATAAATTTATGTAACAGGAGTATCTATGAACATTAAGTTTCTAGTGGTTACTCTCTTAGCTTTTTCCCAAGTTTCATGGGCCCAAGGGTTAAAGGGATTAACAGAGGCTGATGTCGTTAAACTTGCACTCGAAAGAAACGAAGTTAATGCCATCACAAAAAACCAAATTGAACAAGCTGAGAATCGTTATAAGAAGTCTCGTTCTTATCTTTTTCCTACACTAAAGGCGAATGCCTCAATTCAGAAATTTTATATTCTTCCTGAAAAAAGACTTCCCGGAGGAATTAGAATTGATGGAGCAGAGTTTACGTTAACTCAACCTCTCTATACTTTCGGTCGTCTCTCTTCGGGGGTCCGAATGGCTGAACTTGATAAAGAGATGACTTTGAATTCTGCTAAGGCCACTGTTGGAGAAATTCAAAAAGCTGCGAAAGCACTGTTTTACTCCGCTGCCTTTAATAAATATCTTCTAGAGATTGCTCAAGACTCTTTAAAGAATGCTAATAATAACAAAAAAGCACTCGAAGAAAGGGTTCAGTTCGGTCGTATTAACCAAAATGATAACATTAAAATGCAAGCAGACGTGGCCGGAAGAGAGCCACTTCTCTACGAAGCTAAAAAAGGTTATCAAGCTGCCCTAGAAGATCTTTCTTATTTTCTTGATACGGAAGTTTCGAGTATTCAAGATATTGACCCAAAAGTCTTAGATATTAATCCTAAGGACTTCTCAGAAGTTTCAGCAACTTCACTTGTGGATGTTAGAAATGCTGCCAAACAAGTCGAGATAGCTGCTGCCCAGGAAACAGTGGCAAAGAGAGATTATCTTCCGACTGTTTCAGCCTTTGCTTCCTATATGCCTAAGCACACAAATTTAGGAGCTTCGATTCCTGGAGTACTGATGGTAGATACTGCTGTTATTGGTATTCGAATGGATATGGAAATTCCTGTCGGAGGGGCCAAGACCTATGAAAAAAGAGAGAAGGTTCTTGCTAAAACTAACGCTGATCTCAATTTAAGACGTGTCACTCGTGAAGTAACAAAAAAACAAAAATCACTTATTCAACAGTATGAGCATTTAAAAGAGAAAAGAAAATCTCTTCGAAAAGCTATCACATTAGCTGATCGATCTTATAAAGTGGCACTTGCTTCATTTAAGAATGGTAATGTCAGCCAATTACAACTTAACGATTCAGAGATGCTTCTTACTTCGAATAAAATTTCTTATGCTCAAAACTTACTTTCGATGAAGATGATTGAGTTAGATCTTGAGCGTCTACAAATACAAGGAAATTAATATATGAAGGGATTTATTGCAATTGTCGTTATACTTGCAGTGTATGCAGGAACCCTTTTATGGAAAGGGGCCGAGATAGATAGAAAGAAAGCAATGTCTTTTCCTTCTATTTATGAATTACATAGAGAGAATGGTGTGCCTGTTTTCACAGAGGAAGTGGTCAGAGGAAAATTTCAACAGTTCTTAACACTCACTGGGAAATTTGAAGGAGGCGTTTACAAAGCAAGTATTACTCCTCAAGATCGTGCTAAAATTAAAGTAGGCCAAGAAGTTTTAGCAGAAGTAGGTGATAGCAAAATAAAACTCACGGGAGTTGTTTCTAGGGTCGCTGATCGTACAAGCTTACTGACAGGGCTACTTGATGTTGAAGTTCGATTTCCTAGTCACCGTGCTCTTAAGGGATATTTTCCTGTTGATGTCACTTATAAGTCTAAAAATAATGTCATTATCGTTTCTCGTGACTCTGTAAATATTAGAGAAGAAAAGCCATTCGTTTATATTGTGGATGGCAATGTACTTAAAAAACAAGAAGTGAAACTTGGAAAATCAAATGCTCATTACTATGAGATCCTTTCGGGGCTTAATGGTGGTGAAGAAATTGTTTCAAGTGATTCACGGAATCTTAGTGATAATTTAAAAATTAAAGTCGTGAATGAATTGAGGGATAACCTATGATTGAATTATTTATTCGCCGTCCTGCCATGACAATTATGTTCGTGGCCGTGTTTATGGTACTCGGTTATGTATCAATCGGTAAGATGATTATTGAGCCAACTCCAAAGGTTGAGTTCCCTCTTGTTACGGTTGAAACAATTTATCCAGGAGCTTCTCCTGATGAAATTGAAACACAAATTCTAAAAAAGATTGAAGATGCTGTTTCAGAAGTTTCAATGATTAAGTCCATGAAGTCCGATGCTCGTGAAAATTACGGAATTGTGCTCATTGAGTTTTTAATTGAAGCAGATGTAAACGTTAAATCAATTGAAGTGAAAGACAAGGTTGAGGCAATTATTAACGATTTCCCGAGTGCGGCAGATCGACCAATTATTGCTAAATTTGACCCTCTCTTAATGCCGATTACAACTCTTATCCTAACTTCTGATAAGCACAATCCAACTGAACTTTTCGAGTATGCAGATAAGAAACTTAAAAACCTCTTAACTTCGGTGAATGGTGTTGCTTCTGTTGATATTGCCGGAGGACGTGAGAGACAGATTAATATCTGGCTTGATAATAACCTTTTAATTAAGAACTACCTCTCTATTGAAGACGTCCTTCGCTCAATGAAGGAAAAAAATCTTAACGTTCCCGGAGGTTCTATCGACCGTAAGGAAAGTAAAGTAAACGTTCGTTTCGTAGGGGAGTTCACATCTGTTGAAGATATTGGAGAACTAGCGGTTACCTCAAGAGAAGGTCGTGTTTACAGACTAAAAGAACTTGGTCGTATCGAAGATGGCTTTAAAGAAATTGAGAAAAATGCTCGCTTCAATGGCGAGGAGGTTGTAGGTCTTTCTGTTAAGAAGCAATCTGATGGCGACTCAGTGGGAATTGTAAAAACTCTCATGGCAAGACTGCCAGATATTCAAAAAGAACTTCCAGAAGGAATGAAACTTGAATTAGGAGTTGATACAACGGAAATCACTCTTGATGATACTATCGCGACGGCAGAATCGATTGTGATGGGTATCATCCTTACTGTTCTTGTGATTCTTCTTTTCCTCGGAGATTGGAGGGGGGCGATAATTGCAGCTATTGTGATTCCAACTGCGATTATCTCAACTTTCTTTCCTATGGCCCAACAAGAGTTCTCTATTAATATGATGACTCTCTTAGCATTCGGAACCTGTCTCGGAACTCTTATTGCTAACGCTCTTCTTATCATCGAGAACGTCTATAAGCACTTAGGTATGGGAAAAGATCCTGAGAAAGCCACTGTAGATGGAACAAAAGAAGTTCTTCTCGCAGTTATTGCTGGTGCAGGAACTAACCTTGTGGTTTTCACTCCGATTGCGATGATGGGCGGTATTATTGGTAAGTTTTTCGTTCAATTTGGTTTGACCGTTGTTTATGCAACACTTTTCTCAATCATTGCTTCTGTTTCTCTTACACCAATGCTTTGTGCAAAACTTTTAAAGAGAATGGATCAGTTGGATAATCCTCTTATTAGATTTTCTAAAAAAGTGGATGCTTTTTTAATGAAGATCATGGACTTCTTTAAAGGTTTCTTTGACTTCCAAATGAAAAGACCTCTAATAGCACTTTTATTAACAGGTGCTTTTTTCCTGAGCATTGTTTATCCGCTTTCAAAAACGGGGGGAGAGTTTATACCACGATCTGACCGTAATGAGTTCACGGTAGAGGTAGTAATGCCTGATGGTACTCCTGTTGAGAAAACTACTGAAATTGTAAAAATTGTTGAAAGTTTTGTTAAAGATTACCCAGAGGTGAAATCTTATTACTCTGATATTGGTTATTCAGGTGAAGAGAAGGCACGTGTTTCTGTGAACCTTGTTAAATTTGCTGAACGTGATAGAACTTATGAAGATCTTATCAATGATTTGATCCCAAAAGTGGCAAACATTCCAGAAGCAGATATCTTCGTATCAGGTGGTAACAAGTCTAGCGATGGTCTAGGTGATATTACAGTCGATATTCGCGGTGTAGAGATGGATGAGATGACCAAAGTCGCTGTTGAGTTCGAACGTATTATGAATGAGACCGGTTATTTTTCAGCTGTTCAATCTAGCTACATTAATCCGAAGTTGGAAGTTCAGTTCCAAGGTGATCCTGCCGCTATTATTCAGCAAAAGTTAAATAATGCTCAAGTAGGAACGGTGATTCGTGCTCTCGTGAACGGGGATGATGACTCTGTTTATAAAGAACTAGGTGAAGAATACGACATTAACGTAACTCTTGATAAAGGCTTCAAAAAGTCGCCGGAGGACTTCTCCCAATTCTTGATCCATGGTAAAGACGGTCTTATTCCTATCGTGAGCGTAGGTGATGTAAAGCAGGTGATTGCTTCATCTCCACTTAAACGTCGTGATAAGTCTAAAATCATCCAGCTTAACGGTTACCTATCGAAAGGAACAGCTGGTCTTGTGATGAGTGAGCTGAGTGAAGCCTTTTCTAAAGTAGATATTCCAAATGGTGTGACATTCGTTTATTCGGGTAGGGCAGAAAACCAAGCAGAAGCAGGAGCTGAAATCGGGCAGGCATTCCTTCTTGCAGTTATTCTTACTTATATGCTTCTTGTGGCGGTTCTGAACTCGTTTGTTTTCCCTGTTTCAATCGCAAGTTGTATTGTGACATCGTTTCTTGGTGTATTTGTGATGATGTTCTTCTTAGAAGGATCTATCAATATTGGTTCGATGATGGCCTTCGTAATGGTGGTTGGTCTAGCTGTTAACAACGCTATTCTTATGATTGAGTATGCCCAACAACTTATTGAACAAGGTAGAAAATTTGAGGACGCTCTTTGGACAGCAGCTCGCGAGAAGTTCAAGCCAATTCTTATGACTTCTATTGCAATTATTGCTGGTTCTTGGCCTCAAATTTTTGATCCAGATAAGATGAAGTCTTCAATGGGATCAGTTGTGATCGGTGGGATGATTGGTTCGGTGATCTTTACTTATATCCTGACTCCATCTGTGCATATTCTTCTTTTGAGAATCATGTCTAAGATTAAAAGGAAGAAAGTCTCTGATGTTCCGGAGCTACCTTCAGAAGTTAAAGCTTAGAAATTCAGGCCACCTAAGGGTGGCCTTTTTATTTCTCAGGATGAATCGCTTTATAGATTTTATTAAATACTCTCTCAATGCCTTTTAGATAGATGTGCTCATCACTTGCGGATATAAGAGTTAGGCCAGTGTAGGTTTTATCCCATGGACTTAAAATCCTTCTGACGAACTCGTCAAAATCTAGAATATCCTGCTTAATATTAGATTTGAATTCATCGTACTCAGTATAGTCTTTTATTTTGGTATCAACCTTATTGATAAGAATATGAATGAGGGAGTTCTTTTTTAAGTAGGGAAGTGTTCGATGAAACCATTCTAAATCTTTTTGAATTCTGCCATTAAGATATTTCTTTGATAAAAGATCGTCGATGGTCATGATATAGAAGATAACATCGCTATCCTGACAGACTTGTTTCCAGCCTTGTTCTTCATCCCGGTAGTTTTCTTCACCTCCGATATTGAGGGAGCGCTTGCAAGTAAGATTAATTCTTCGGCCATCGGAGAGATTAAAATCAATTTTAAACTCCGGAATTTTTCTATCCATGAATGTAGCACTCTCATGAGGAGATAAGCCTCTTAGTCGATTCCATAAAGAGTCTTTCCCTGAACTCTCAGGACCTATGATGGCAAGCTTTTTTCCTTTCCACCATTTAAGAACAGTAGTGCTTGTTTGAATAAAAAAATCACGGTGCTCTAGCAGAAAACCTAGACCGAGGTTTGCAATTTTTCGAAGTATAAATAGTTTCAAAGCTCATCTCTTTTTACAGAGATTACTTCATCTCTGTATTTAAGAAATTAATAATATCTCTAGTCATAGGCGCCATGAGATTCCATTTGACGACACCATAGTCAGAGCCACCAGAGTGGACTGCTACAATCTTATTTGATTTATTTCGAATTGCAGAGCCTGATTGGCCTCTAAAAGTATCAATGATATGAGCATAACTGACCACTTGATTTAAGGAACCATGCGCTTCCCACTGTGTGCCATAAGTTTTATCACTTGGGTAACCTGTTAAAACAACTTCTCTATCATTTTTAAACTCAGCTATGGCCAATGGAGTAAAAGGCATATCCCTATCAACTTCGATTATTCCTACATCATTATTTGATCGAGAGTAGTTGAAGTATGAAGGATACGCAGCGACTCGGATGATTTTAAATATCCCCTTTGTCGTTTTAGGAGTTCTTTTAAGGTCGTGGTTAACTCCAGGCAAGAATTGGTAACCTTCTAAATATCGCTGACTCCCGGCCTTAAGAAGACAATGAGCTGCTGTAAGTACATGTCTCTTTGAGATAATAGTGCCGGT
>CAYWMU010000030.1:0-1240 GCA_964459395.1 uncultured Bacteriovorax sp. | reverse complement strand
TGCGTAGTGAGAGGTTTCCTTCACTTGTTAGCATCTGGACTAGCCCTATACTGTCATGAATTTTAGTTCTGTTTTTCTCAGTGATAGGATAGCGGTTGTCTTGACCAATAATGATTTTATTATTTGCTTGGGCATAAAAACTTATCAAGCAGAGGGCAATTAGTAATAACTTCATAAAAGACTCCCAAAGAGAATTATAGGGGAGTTCAGCTTTAAGATTATGTCTTTTGAAAAAAATACACTCTAAGTCGACAAATTATCACTGATTTTTGTTTCTTCGAGTGTTTGAATTTGTTCATCACTTAAATCATCTTGATCTGTATGAGTGAGATTTTTCATCCATTTGGTCTTAAAGAGGAGATACCAGGAAAGGACTCCAGCTATAAGGTTTGATATCCCAAAGGCCCACCAGACCCCTTTAATTCCTAATTCGGTATGCTTAGAGAGCACGTAAGCAGTAGGGAAGCGAAAGACCCAAAGAGTTGCCATGGCCAGTAACATAGAAATTAAGGTGCTTCCACCTCCGCGAAGTGCTCCACTAACTACTTGCTGAAAACCAATAAGACCAAATGTTAAAGAAATTGTTCTAATGAAGTTGGCCCCTTCTTCTTGGACAAGTGGTGAGTCAGGAACAAAAATAGAGATAAGTTGATGAGCAAAGATAAAAGTGAAAAGTCCTACCGTCGTTAAAGAAATAAAAATGATAAAGCATGCGGCCTTAGCTGTTTGCTGGGCCCTTTCATACTTTCGTGCCCCAATATTTTGTCCTACCACTGTAGAGGTTGCTAAAGAAAATCCGAGAGCTGGAATGATCACAAAACTCAAGACCCTTGCACCAACTCCATAGGCAGCAGTTCCTACAACTCCAAAACTTGTTACTAGAAACGTAATCATGAGCATGCTGAGAGCTCGAGTTGATTGTTCCATAGAAGCAGGAAGTCCTAACTTTATGATGCGGCTCACTTCTGTACCTTGTGGAAGTAAATTTTTGGTATGGAGTTTTAATCCATGCTTACCTTTAACCATTAAGTAGACCCCATAAATAGCTGTTAAGCCTTGAGTCCCAACAGTCGCATAGGCAGCTCCTTTAACTCCCATGGCGGGGATAGGGCCAAAGCCCATAATAAAAAGAGGATCGAGAATAAAGTTAATGGTGACTCCGATGATGACGAGGGTCAAAGGGGCCTTAACATTCCCAACTCCTCTAAATAAAGACTGGAACATAATATAGGTGTAACTA
>CAYWMU010000029.1:0-21191 GCA_964459395.1 uncultured Bacteriovorax sp. | reverse complement strand
AAATGACGATGAAGATTGAAAACAAAATCAAATCGAATATTTCTTAACTCTTTAATTAAGCGTAGAAGGTTTTTCGTCTTTCCCCCTTTTTTATCCCAAATCCAAGTTTTAGTGATAAAAGGAAGGTTCTCGATAACAGATTCATTTCCCTTACGAAGGAAGAAATGAATATTTGCTCCAGGAAATTCCTGGGAGAGCTGATAAGCAAATTGGGAGGCCAGAATGGTGTCACCAATAAATGCTGTTTGAATAACGAGAATATTTTTAGACGATAGAGTACTCATAATATAAAATTATAACCTATGGAAAAAATAACTGCCATCATCCCAACTTTTAATGAAGAAATCCACATCAAAGAGGCCATCGAATCCGTTTTATGGTGTGATGAAATCATTGTCGTTGATTCCTTTTCGACTGATAAGACCGTCGAAATCGTTAAAAGTTTTCCTCAAGTAAGACTCCTTGAACATGAGTATGAGCACTCTGCGGCCCAGAAAAACTGGACTATTCCGCAAGCTTCTCATCCTTGGATTTTTCTTCTGGATGCGGACGAAAGACCGACTCCGGAATTAGTGAAAGAAATTAAAACAGTTATTAATTCGCCGACAAAATACTCTGGTTTCTGGATTTATCGTCGCAATCACTTCATGGGTAAACGAATCAATTACTCTGGCTGGCAGTCTGATAAAGTGATCCGCCTCTTTAAACGAGATGAATGCCGTTATCAGAACAAACATGTTCACGCGGAAATTGAGAGTGAAAAACCAATTAGCATTCTCAAAGAAAAACTCATTCACTATACCTACAAAGACCTACCCTCTTATTTGAAGAAGGCCGATCGCTACACCACCTGGGGTGCTCTTGATCGCTTTCATAAATTTCAAAAGAAGGGAAAACGCATCGGTCTTGCCTACTTATTCTTTAGACCCTTCGGTCGCTTCCTGCGCCACTACTTTTGGCGTCTGGGTATTTTAGATGGAACTCATGGATTTGTGGTTTCTGCTCTCGCTGCTTACAACGTGTTTATTCGAGCAGTTAAGATTTGGAGATTACAAAATGGTGAGGATTTAAAAGATCCATTCAAGCACTAGAAGAGAATTTTAAAATACTCACTGAAAAAGTAATAAACCAGTCCTAGTTTAGTTGTGATGTATACGACATTTAGGAGGGATGTAATATTTTTCATGGTGACGATTATGTGCGCCAAAACGATATTTTTGGAGTAAAAGTGCGAGACTTAGTAAATTTTTCTCACCCTTTTAAAGGATACTTATGAATATCGAACAAACACTCCAAAACTCAGGCCTAGATTTATCTGCTAACCAGTTAAAATCTTTTCTTCTTGGTGGCCTCTCAGCAAAAGCTCCTCTAGACCTTAACAAGGCCCTTGAAGAGATCTTCTCTGAAGAGCCAGAAGTTAGACCTACTCTTGAGAAACCAATCGCTGAACTTTTTGAGAACTTAAAAGTAACAAGAAGCTCTGAAGTTGAAACACTAATCAATGAAGACTTAAACACTTCATTTGAAAATCTGGATTTCTTTTTAACAGGTCTAAGCATTGCTGGAACTCACTCTGATTCAGTTGAAGGTGAGCTAAGTGAAATCATCGAAGATCTTGAAGACCTCGTTATGGACATTGAAGAGTTCTTAGAAACAGCAGGAGCTGAGGAAGATAAAGCTGAACTTACAGATGCTCTTCTTGGAACGTGGGACGCTCTTGTTAAGCGATTAAATTAAGAATCTCATTTCGATAAGAAAATTTAAAATCCGGGTGCTCAAGGCTAAAAATCTTGAGCCCCTCATTTCTCAAACGACAACTCGGACACTTCTTACAACCGGCCTTTGCAATCCCCTCATAACAAGTAATCGTCTCTTCTAGAAGATACTCAAGAACTCCCAAGTGATAACCAAACTCCATCGTATCTCTCTTCGTCATCTTAACTAATGGTGTTCTGATTTCAAAACTCTCATCAGCAAAATCCATCCTGAGAGCAGCTTGAATAATATCCATATAAGCTCGAGAGCAATCACGGTAACCGGAGTTCGCCTCTTCAAGCTCCATCACTCCCATATAAATGTATTTTGCACCTAAGTGATGAGCGTGGATTCCAGCGATGCGGGCCATGAGACCATTGCGGCCAATAACAATTGTATTCGGAGCTTCTCCCTCTTTATGTTTAATTTCTTTATCTGTTCCAATGAGAGCGGATTCGGTGATTTCTGAAAGGCAGTTGATTTCTAAAACCGTATGATCGACACCAAAATGTTTTGAAATTTTCTTGGCCTGTTCAATTTCCTGAGAATGGCGTTGATTATAAGTAAAGGAGACAGAAAGAACATTCTCAACTCCAAACTCTTTGATCGCTGCTGCTAAGCAGAGACTTGAATCCATTCCACCAGAGTGAACAACAACTGCTTTCTTTTTCATTAGTAATGCCTTTTTTGTTCCCATTCGTAGGCGGTCTTAATAATAAACGAAAGATCTTCATACTGCGGCTTCCAATCAAGATGCTGATGAATTTTTGAAGCCACTGCAGTCAATGAAGCAGGATCCCCTGCACGACGACCTTCTTCAATAATATTAAGTTTTTTACCTAAGACTTCACTGACTTTAGTTAGTACTTCTTTTACACTAAAGCCTCTACCATATCCGCAATTAAAGAAATTGGATTCTCCACCTGCTGCTAAGTAGTTTAAAGCAGCAACATGGGCAGAAGCAAGATCACACACGTGAATATAGTCGCGAACACAAGTTCCATCTGGTGTGGGATAATCAGTTCCAAAAACTTTAATATCTTTTCTCTTCCCGCAAGCTAATTCACAAGCAACATTAATTAAGTGGAAAGGATCAGGAAAAGACTGACCGATTTGTCCTTCAGGATCAGCTCCTGCGACATTAAAATAACGAAGGGCCACATACTTAAAATCTGAGGAGGCACTCACATCTTTTAACATCTGCTCCGTCATAAGCTTTGAATGCCCATAAGGATTAATTGGTCTCGTTTCCAATTCTTCTGAACAAAGTCCTGATTCAGGAATGCCATACACTGCTGCAGTAGAAGAAAAAATAAACTTATTAACATTAAATTCTTTGCAGAGTTCAATGAGCTTCAAAGAATTCATTGTATTATTCTTAAAGTATTTTATTGGGTTTTCCACACTTTCTGGAACTTTTATCGATCCTGCAAAATGAAGAACACCATCAAAGTTGTGAGTTTTAAAAAGACTTGAAAGCTTACTAGTATCTTCAAGGTCTCCAACGACCAATTCTCCATGAGTAACCGCTTCTCTGTGACCTGTAGAAAGATTGTCATAGATAATAAGCTCATGATTCTGAGAGCCCAGGGCCTTAACCACGTGAGAGCCAATATACCCGGCCCCACCAGTAACAAGTAACTTCATTTGACCTATCCTTTTTAATCTCCAAATTCTATAATTCAATAATATGAAAGTAAAACTTATCTCCCTCAAATATCATTCAAAACTAGATCAATTTATTATTAAGACCTTAAAGGATCAATTTGTGGTCATGACCGACCAGTTCATCGAATCCTTAGGGGGAGATATTAGTGGGGCCTATCCACTTATCGTCACAGATGATCCTGATTACGAAAATGAGCAAGCTCTTATTTTTAAGAACTTTGAAGAAACGCGATCTTATGCTCACGATGCTGAATTAACTCAACTCTATGTCCTTGAAGGAGATGATGAAACTCTCCTTCCCCTTGAAGCCTTTGATGAAATAATTACTCTTGATACAGAAACTCCTAAGGGCTGGATTAAAATTCATGAGCACATCCAATTTGGCGAGTACATCCACCACTATATGAAAACTAAGGATTTGAAAGGGAATGCTCCCATAAAGCCAGTGACTCCCAAAAACGTTTGTTTCTTCAACTCAAACCGAGCTTGGGGAGGTGGTGAGAAGTGGCATTTAAATACTGCCAAGTTTTTTAAAGACCTTGGCCATAAAATTTTTATGGTTACTAATATTCGAAGTGAGCTTGAGAAAAAGGCACATGAAGAGAAAATTCCAAGCTTGGGTTTCTACATTCACAATTTAAGTTTTCTTAATCCATTCAAGCTTCTTGCAATCATGAGTGTCTTTCGAGAAGAAAAAACAGATGCCGTTATTATGAACCTTCCCTCCGATTTAAAGCTTGGAGGATTAGCTGCAAAATTTAGTGGCGTAAAAAAAATCGTTTATCGTCGAGGGATGCCTCACCCATTAAGAAACACTTGGCTCAACCGTTTTCTTTTCACTCGGGTTTTGACAGACATTATTGTGAACTCTGAAGAGATTGGAAGATCTCTTGTAAAAGGAAATGAATCCTGGTTTCCTCAGCACAAGCTTCGTCTACTTTACAACGGAGTTGATACTAGTCGTGCTATTGAAGTGAGTAATAAGATCTATGAACGTGAGGGTGATGAAATCGTTCTCGGTAATGCTGGCCGCCTCACTTCTCAAAAAGGTCAAAAGTATCTCATTGAACTAGCATCATTAATGGTAAATGCTGGAGTTAAATTCAAACTTCTCATTGCTGGTACAGGTGAACTTGAAGAAGAACTCAAAAAATTAATTTCAGATAATAACTTAGAAAACGAAGTGAAGCTTCTTGGTCATGTCGATGATATGCCGGCCTTCTTTAACTCACTTGATGCTTTTGTTTTCACTTCCCTTTATGAAGGGTCTGCTAATACTCTCATTGAAACTTTATGGTATCGAGTCCCCACTGTTGCCTGGGATATCAGCTCAAACCCTGAAATCATCCTCCACCAACAGACTGGCTATCTTGCAAGACCTTTTGACATAGAAGATCTCTATCGCGGCGTTGAGTTTGTTTTAAAACGAACAACCATCGATGCCGGATCAGAACTCGTTAAAAAGAAATTTGATACGAATAAAAATCTCAGTGTCCTAAAAAATATTATTTCTTAGCACCACTAAAAGGTAAAAAGGTACGGCGTACCTTTTCCGCCTTTCCTTGTCGGCGATGACTCTTCCACACTACAGAAGGACTTCTCACTTCCTTCTCTTGTAGAAGAAGCTTCTCTTGGTCTTTTAAATTCTCATAAGAGTTGGCCTGCAGTTCAGAATAAACCTCAGGCTTCTTTCCCATTCCTTGAATTGAATATAAAAAATGATTCATCATCTACCTCGTAAAAATATTGTAAGAAGGTACGCCGTACCTTTTAGTATTAAGCTTTTTCTTTTTTTACGTTGAACCGGAGCAGGCCTTACTTCTTCTGTCGTTGCTGTTTCAGGATGTACTTCAAGACCTTCACTCACGTCAATCCCGTAGTGATTCATTCCGTAAGCTCCCGACATAGATAGCATTGAATAATAGACATAGCTTCTCATTTCTACCTCCGTTTTGATTAAAAACTCACTTATCTCCGAGCAACGGATAGAAAGAAAGATCAGCGAGTAAAAGAGATAGATGGCTTAAGATGCATTTTAAGAATTTATTAAGGTTAGCAAAAGGTATTCAAAGCTAAAATGATTCAAATGGTAAAAGTACTAATTGATGACGATATTCTTATCCAGCTTGGAAAGCAGCTTGAAGCCGATAAAATGGGTGAAAGGCTGGATTGTTTTTTTAGTGTTGATGAGTTTCTTGCTGTGGCGGATAAGTATCCGAAAGAGACGATGATTTATATTGATTCAAATCTAGGCACTGAAGTTCTCGGAGAGGAAGACTCGAAAAGAATCGCTGAAAGAGGTTATAAAAATATCTTTTTAAGTTCTGGATATACAGATATCTCACTAGAAAAATATCCTTGGATAAAAGGTTTCGAGAAAAAATAAAACACTTATAAAAGCAATCAAAAGATAACTTAATTATTAGTATAAACTTATCTATAAAAGTTTCACTTAGTGAAAAGAGGCTCTGTTTTGAGATTAAATTAAATATCTAAAAAAACAGGAGGCAATTATGAAAAAAGTAAAAGCGGTTCCATTGGCAGCACTTATGGCAATAAGCATTCCTATATGTTCTGCTGATGAAAAAAAATTTTTCCCATGTTTGAATGAGCAAGAAGTTTCAATTGAAATAGAATTTCGTGGAGAAGAAACGATCACAAATGAATGCGTAACCATCGATCTCAATGAGATTGAAGATGAAGAAATAATACGTCACCTGAAAAACACTGGATGGACTTTTCAGTGATCTTATTCATCTTTCTAAACTTAACTTTATGGAGTTTTCAAGTGCAATCGACTTCAATTTTCACAGCAAGTATTTTCTCCGGCAGTAATATTCTTGATACTTCAAAAATACAGACAGCCGGCCAATACATATCTCTCCATCAGATTGTTAGGCCTTTCACCCAGCTAGATAAACAAGCTCAAATTACAGCAAATGCAATGAAATCTTGGAAAGTTTCGAACGATGGAACAATCTTTGATTTTAAAATGGCTGATAACTTATTGTGGTCAGATGGAACACCGATAACTGTTGAGGAAGTCGTAAAAAGCATAAATAGACAAATAGAGATTAAAACTGCAAATCACTTTGATTTCTCTACAATAAAAAGTATCTCTATCCTTAACTCTAAAGAGTTAAGGATAGAACTTAAAAATAAAAACAATAATTTCATTAGACAAATCTCTTATCCAGAATTTGGAATAGTCATGGTCAAGGAGGATCTGTCAATTGACTTCAGTAAAGTTTCTGGTGCCTATAATCTTATCGAGTCAAACAATGATCATTTCATTTTGCAAAAGAATAAACATTTCCCATACCACACCACAAGTTCACCAGAAATTGTAAGGATTGAATGGGGAGACTCGAAAGATAAGCAAAGTAAAGCTCAAAAAAATCATCTCGATTTCTTTGTACCATTCGCAGACTTTAATAAAAAAACACTCAATGATATTACAACTGATGGTGAATACAAACAGGTTACACCTCACATCGGATACTCATTCTGGCTTTCTCTCAACCCAAGATCCGAAAAATTAAGTAACATAAACACTCGTAAACAAGTTCAAGCCCTAATCAAAAGAACAAAGTTTGATTTCGACGAATCATACCCTTTTTGGATTCCTGCAAATCAAATTTATCTTCCTGATGGTCTCGGTAGGCCCAACAGAAATGAAGTCGAAAACATTTGGGACGACATAGTTTCTTTAAACAATCCACTTCCTTCTGGTCTAAAGTTAACTTTGTTGATGGATAGTTCCTTTCCTTTTGCACAGAAAATTATCGATCAGCTAAACTCTCATAATATTGAAACAACTGTAGATTGGTTTAGTCCAAAGGATAATTTCTTTGAAGCTTTAAATAAAAAAGCCTATGACATTATCCAGGTCCGAAATGATTTTTCTTCTATCGACCTACATGAAAACCTTCAGACTACATTCAATGAAAAGAATGCACTGATAATCACAAGTGAAGATGATAATCAGTTTAAGAATGAACTTCAAAACGCATTAAGCCTAGAAACTCTTGAAAAGCGTAGCGATGTTTATAAAGACATAGCTCTTAAGATCATTCAGAAAGGCTATGTAGTTCCCATTGCCTATCATCAAGTTCTTTTTGTTCATAAAAAGAAATATGACATTTCGTCTTGGTCCAAACTTTTTCCAGAGATATCACTATGGAAGATAAAGTTGAATTGATAGGAAGTTCGATACTTAAAGAGCTTCAACAGATCAAGCTTATGCAAATTGAAGATAAAGAGCTCAATATTATACATACTGTATGCCACTGTGAAAAGCATGGGATCACAGGAGTCGGCAGTGATTTTAATAGTGAGTTATCAATTATAAAGGCAAGAAGTGAAATAATTGAGAGATTCATTTACAGTCAAAGTAAAAGAATTCTCAATAGCACCTCAGGACTAGCTGTTCACAGCACCATATCCGGTGCTAAAGAGAATGCTTTAAAAGAACTAATCGAACGTGATTTATTCTTAACATCCTGGTTTTCAGGAAAGTACCCAGACTGGACGTCTCCAATTGTCACAAAGTTTCCTTTTAAGAGAATTAATGGCAGGTTTGAGGTATCAATTGGACATATCGGCACATGTCTTGATTATCAATGTTACGTATATATCCTATCCGATAGAAACAATCTTTTCGGAGCTATTTGCGGGGCTGTTTGTGAAAAGAGAATAGAAGACTCTATTAGCAAAATTTTATTTGATATCAGCAGAATTCAATTAATTGCAAAAGACTTCAAGAAAAAAGGGTCTAATTTTTTCAAGAAAAAACAATTTAAAGCATCTGATCATCTAGAATTTTATGCAGCAATGCTGAAAGATAACTATATAAACGATTATTATACCAAAATATCGGGCGAAGCTATTAAGCTCAGTCTAGATAAATATAGTTTTATAAATTTCAAATCCGATAAATGTTCTCCATACTCTATAATTGCATCCTATTGCTCTTCTCCAGAGACGCAGAACTATTTTACAGGCCCAGCTTCCAGAAAAAAAATAAACAAACTTCGAATCACGAATCCTATTCCTGAAGTTCGATTAATTCATCCACTGGGATAACATGAATAGATTTTTTGTAATTATCATTTTTTTTATTTCAATATTTATTACAATGGCAACTAGTTTATACACTTCTAAGAAAAGTGCCGCCAATATTCACGAACAGTTAGCATCAAATCTAAAAGACACAACTAAGAATTATCTCGAAAGCTTAACCAGCGCTTCGCGAAACAACATCCTACAAGGAAACATTAGGGAAGTGAGAACAAACCTCGAAGAAATGATTGATAACAAACTGATACTTGGCTATAAAATTGTGAACAATCAGAATATCGTTTCTAGCAACACTGACCTCGTTTCAACTTCAAATAATCATATAGATATTACCATTGATATATTTTTCTCAGCGGATGGAGAAAAATGGGGAAGTATAAAATATTATATTTCAACAAAAGATATAAACAAAATTTCGAATAATGCTGAAGTATTATTTATATCTACCTTCATGACCTCAACTTTTATTATTATTGCTCTTATTCTGTCTTTATTCATTTTTTTATTTCATAGCGATGTTAAACTCGGATTTCTCATTGAAAACTATTTCAAGTTCAATTTCACTATAACAGAACCTCTTTACCTTAAATTAGTATGGAAGCCCTTAATTAACAGGATAAAATCATCTGCAGAAGAGTCATTCCAAATGAAGCTAAAATTGATTGAAACAGAGAATATCAAAATGCTTAATAAAGTCTCACGTCAGGTCTCACATGACATCAGATCTCCTCTGGCTGCTCTATCCGTTGCATTGGAAGATATTTCTACACTACCTGAAAAGAACAGAGTTATACTTAAACTGGCAATTCAAAGAATTCAGGATATCGCAAATAACTTACTTAAGAATTCGAACAAAGACGACTCTACTCTATCCGCGACACTGATTTCTACCGTAATCGACGAAATATTAAGTGAAAAAAGAGTTCAGTACAAAGCGCTGTCCACAATATCTATTGAAAGATCATTTGAAGATGAACTAAATCTTTTCGCCATAATTAATCACTCTCAACTAAAGCAAATCATATCAAACCTAATTAATAACTCTGTAGAAGCTATCGATAAAAAAAACGGTAAAGTTGAAGTCAAAATATATAAAGACAAAAATCAAGCAATAATTGAAGTATTGGATAACGGCAAAGGAATACCCGTAGAAATATTAAATCAACTAGGCAAAGGGAATATCTCTTTTGGAAAAGATGATTTAGAATTCGCAGGTTTCGGTATTGGAGTTAAGCATGCTTTTGATACGATCCAATCATGGGGAGGGAATATATCGATTTCCTCATATGAAGGAATAGGGACATCTTTTAAAATCAACCTCCCCTTAGCTCCTGCGCCATCATGGTTTATTAATAAATTAGAGTTCTCATGTGGACAAGTAATACTTGTACTCGATGATGACCACGAAATCCATCAAGTCTGGGAAAAAAAATTAGAGGATTTATCGTTAACTAGACATCATTTCTACAATTCAAAGCTGTTACTAGATTGGATACATAATAACCCTAACACTGACTTTATACTGTTGAGTGACTACGAGTTAATAGGGGATATTTCTACGGGCTTAGATTTAATTAAAAAATTGGATATCCAAGATCGAAGTATCCTCGTAACCAGCCATTATGAGGATGTTATCAAACAAGATTCAACCATAAAAGTAATTCCTAAAAACATTGTTTCAAGTATTCATATATGTGTAGATGAAAAAGTATTATTCTGATCTAAAAAAGCACTCTCAACATCTAACTCATCTTTTTCCCTGCTCTCTCCTCTTCCTCGAACTAATCCCAAACTCTCCCTTTCTTAATCCTTTGCGAATCGACTCGCTTTCATCATCTTTGTATTTTTCATTCAACCAGACCAACTCTCCTTCTCTTCCTCCAAAGCTCATCGGGATGTATGAGTAAATTAAAAGAGGACCATCCTTGAGTGTTGAATATGGGTACTTTTCTACTTTGCTGACTATTCCTGCTCTCAATGGGTTTTGATAGATGTAACGATAGACTTGGAAGTAATGTTTTTGAGAGCGAATGAGGCTCCAGCGATATGGACCGCCCCACAGATGGTTGATTTGTCCTGACTTGGTCTTGATTCTAATAGATGTGTTCCTCATAAAGCTTTGCATGATCACATCGAGATTCTTTTCAGGAGTATGACAGAGGAGATGAAAATGATTTCCCATGAGAACGAAAGCGTGGATGCATAATGAATTTTTTCCTGCTGCGGCCTTGAGTTCTTCAAGCATGATTGTCCATACTTCATCTAACGGAAGAGGAAAGAACTCCTTGTTATTGCATCTTGCTGTTACGTGATAGGGATGTATTTCACTTCGAATTAATAATGGTCTTGGCATCATTTTTCCTTTCCATTTGGCAAAAGGTACGCCGTACCTTTTGGCACTTGAGTTCGATAAAAAGTTTTTGTAAAATGGAATTGAAAAACTAGGTGGAGATACCGGGTTCAGGGGTATCTCCTAAAACCTCAATTTAGTAGTTCAAGTATTGCAGCAATAAGCTTTAATACGAGGATCACTAACTGAAGTACCCCAGTTTTTCCCTCCATGAAAATCCTTTTGTAAAGGCGCCCTTCATTGGGCGTCACAGAGGAAACCACATCTCTTCTATTTCAATTTACTAAATGAATCTTTTTAAAAATTGTTTTTTGAACGAGTTGTTCTTATTTGAAAATGCCAAAAGGTACGGCGTACCTTTTGGCGCTTGAGTTCAACAAAAAGTTTTTGTAAAATGGAAATGAAAAACTAGGTGGAGATACCGTGGTGTGATATCTCCTAAAACATCAATTTAGTAATTCAAGTATTGCAGCTATAAGCTTTAATACGAGGATCACTAACTGAAGTACCCCAGTTTTTCCCTCCATGAAAATCCTTTTGTAAAGGCGCCCTTCATTGGGCGTCACAGAGGAAAACCACATCTCTTCTAATTCAGTTTTCTCGATGAATCTTTATTCAAATTATTTTTTTAATAATAAGTTCTTATTTGGAATTTGAAGGACGGTCGAAAAGGTACGCCGTACCTTTTCGCCTTGGTGATAATTTTTAGAAGGTGAAGACTTTGGAATGGATGATATTTTCTGAGAACCAGGAGGGAGCATTCGTTGGTGCATGTTCATTCATGAACTCTCTGTTTAATAGACTGTAAAGGCCCCACAAACCTAATGGCAGCATAATGCTTCCAAGATAGAGAACCGAAACAGCAAGGCCAATGATAATTCCTAGATAATGTTTTTCACGAATAAGCTTCTCTGCTTTATGAATCGCTATGAATTGAATCATTGTTATAAAAAGTGTGGCCGAAGAGAAAATGAGACTCGACCAATGAAAATCAAGGAACTGCAATCTTAAGAAGTAAGCTGCAGAGATGAGCATTAATATCTTGATGACTAGAAAGTAAGTTTTAAACATGTTCATTTTATTAAGTGTCATGGTTCCTCCTCTAAAAGATGTGAGCGAAGAAATAATCCGTCATTAACAGCATGAGAACAAAAGGATGTGATCTTGCGCTTTTAATTCAAAAGTGAAAGACCAAAAGGTACGGCGTACCTTTTGGCAGTTGCATTGATTCTTAAAACATGATTAGAATAAAGATGAGAAAAGTTAGGTGGAGAGGAGTTTGCGTCTCCTCCCCTAAAACTACCAAAGTACTTTTATCAATACAGCAAGCTGCAAGATAAAGAGCACTAAGGTAAGTACCCTAACTATCTCTTCCATGAAACTCCTTAGAAGGGCGCCCATCCATTTGGGCGTCTAATGGAACCTCACAGAAAAGAACATCCCCTCTGTATTTCAAGTGATTAAATCTTGTCTTTAGTAAGAACTAGCTAACGATTTAATTTTCAGAAACGATTTTGCCAAAAGGTACGACGTATCTTTTGGCGGTTGCATTGACTCTTAAAATATGAGTAGAATAAAGATGAGAAAAGTTAGGTGGGGAGGAGTTCTGGACCTCCTCCCCTAAAACTACCAAAGTATTTTTATCAAAACAGCAAGCTGCATGATAAAGAGAACCAAGGCAAGTACCCTAACTATCTCTTCCATGAAAATTCCTTGTTAAAGGCGCCCTTCATTGGGCGTCAAATGGAACCTCACAGAAAAGAACTTCCCCTCTGTATTTCAACTGATTAAATTTTGTCTTGGATTAGAATTAAGAAATGATTTAAATTGCAAAAACAAAAAAGGGGAAAAGGTACGCCGTACCTTTTCCCCCTTATAACAAAAACAGATTTAGATTTTTTTACCGATGGCGTAATAAGTGAAACCTTCATCCAGTACTCTTTTAGTACCGTAGAGGTTTCGAGCATCGAAGATGAGTGGCGACTTAAGACGAGACTTAATCTCATCAAAGTCTGGCGTGCGGTATTGTTTCCACTCGGTAAGAACAATAAGTCCATCAACTCCATTAAGAGCATCATACTTATTCTCAAAGTTCGTCACAGAAACACCCTTCTCTTTCATCACGCGAATGAAATTCTCCGCAGCTTCTGGATCATGAATATGAATCTTCGCTCCTGCTTCATGAAGAGCTAAAGCAGTATCAATGGCCGGTGTTTCACGAACATCATCAGTATTCGCTTTGAAAGCTGTTCCCCAGAAAGCAAAAGTTTTACCTTTCACATCTCCAGCAAAATGCTTAAGAACTTTACCAACCATATATTTTTTCTGTTCTTTATTCACGTCTTCAACAGCTTCAATAATCTTGAAAACGCTTCCAACTTCGCGGGCCGTATGAACTAAGGCCTTCACGTCTTTTGGAAAACATGAACCACCATAACCCGGGCCTGGATATAAGAACTGTGTACCAATTCTTGAATCCGTTGAGATCCCGTGACGAACTTCCTCAACATCTGCACCCATAATATCGCACAGACGAGCAACTTCATTCATAAACGAAATCTTCGTTGCAAGGAAACAGTTGGCCGCATACTTTGTCATCTCAGCAGAGATATTCGACATATGAATCACACGAGGAACCTGACGGTTAAACGGCTCGTAAAGCTCATCTAATACCGCTGCTGCATCAGCATTATATGAACCAATGATAATTCTCTCTGGCTTCATAAAATCTTCAACAGCTGAGCCTTCTTTTAGAAACTCAGGGTTGTTCACAACATAAAACTTCTTATTGGTTTTTGCTTCAAGATGCTTTCTAACCGCATTCCCTGTTCCTACTGGTACCGTTGACTTAACAACAACCACAGCACCATCCTGCAAATACGGAGCGATTGAATCACAAGCCGAGAAAACATACTTAAGATCAGCTTTACCATCATCACTTGATGGAGTCCCTACTGCTAAGAAAATGGCCTTCGCCTCTTTTACAGATTCGTAACCACTATCGAAGTGAAGACGGCCTTCCTTGTAGTTGGCCTGCATCATCTCTTCAAGACCTGGTTCATAAATCGGGCACTGCCCTTCTTTCATACGGGCGACTTTGGCCGTATCGATATCAATACATGTCACTTGGTTGCCCATTTCGGCAAAACAAGTTCCGGTTACTAGGCCTACGTAGCCTGTACCTACAACGCTTAGCTTCATAAATACTCCTTCGAACAGGGGTATTTTCTTAGAAATAGCGAGGTAAAGCAAACCTTATCTGCACTGAGAAGGCTAAAAGGTACGGCGTACTTTTCGATTTTTAGGCCCTTTTTAGAAACAAATTCCAAGGTTTCTTATCATGAAGACAGCCATGAGAAAAACCTATCGCCTTTCCAGATATGATTCGAAGTCTTGGCTCTTCTATGTAAAAGCCTTTTGAAAATACATATTCACGGGAATCATGGAACTCAACTTGCTTTCCCAAATCATCATCGGTAAGTCCTATGGCATTTAAAGCATTATTAGGACCCGATACTAACTCGAAGGATTCATCAATTAGGACAGCTCTAATAAGAAAACTTACAGCGACACCCTCTTCTCCCATTACAATATCGCAGCGTTTATGTTTTCCTCCACCCTTGCGATTAAAGTAATAGATTGGCCCCTTCATCGCTTGATACTTAGCTGTTTCATGAGATGTTCGAGATATTTTTCCATCCCCATACTGACCTTTAAAATTCCGTCGATACCAGTCATGGGCCTTATCACCGATACCTCCAAAATAAAGTTCGAGCTCTGATAAAATAAAACGTTTATTATTTTTAATGATAGAAAGGCCAAGAGTGTTTCTCATTATTTCTAGGGCCAGTTTCTCTTGCTCAAAGATACCCTCTTCTGAGGCAATGAGATTGCCATTGGAATCAATTAGATTTTTAAGACTCATAAGTACGCCGTACCTTTTGGCCCTTTAGCCTGATTAAAATAAACTTATCAATTACTATTTGTGATAAGTATCGTACCTAAACCTTCGTATCCATAAAATAGATACCCACATTCATAATATTCTTTTTCCATCTGAATATATCTGGTAGTTCCTTCTTCAATTTGACTGACACTAAATGTTTAAATTGAAATAGTGCTGTATAAACACTTAGCTGCTCAATTGCTTTTACATCATTTTTAGTCTTGCAAGTATCTGCTCTTGATTTAAACCTGTATGTTCCTTCAATACACTATCTGCATCAGGATTTTTAAAACCAACCTCTTTTAGTTTCTCGTCGGCTTTATCTATTTGAGATTTACTGCTTACTGATATTACGACTGTCGATTGTTTTTTTTAAGCGACGATAGCAGAAATAATAGTATTTTTTAGAAGTTAAGTCGCTATAACTAATTGATAAATCGTAAAATACTCTTCCTCCGCGAAAAGTACTCCGTACCTTTTTGGCCAGGCCCTTCTTTTATTAAGCAATCGCTTTAACAAAGTTGGATATTCCTCGATCCAGTTTTGACCTCTCAAAAATTTTTTCTGAAAACTTAAGTAATTGATCAATTGTGAAACGATCTATTCTCAAGTTCATGATCCGACTAACCTCTGATCCAGCAACTCCGATTAATTTACCAGCGTCATTATTGCTAAGCTCTCTTTTAGCTAGTTCATCTTTAATCTTACTGCATAGGTAATACTTAAACACCTGATGAGCAGATGCGTTTGGGCCAAGCACCCCAATCGCTTGATCTTCAATCATCTCTTCATCGAAAGAAAAATCATTATCAAAAAATGAATCAGGTAGTTTTTTTGTTGTTTCATTCATAATCATTACTCCTAAACTCAATATATCTATTTCTTATATATTGTTATAATGACAGCATTTTTAGGAAGATTGTCATACAATGAAACAATCATCGTATAACTCAAATCACTGTCATAAACCTTGAAAGCAAACCTTTGCTCGTTCATCTTTTTAGGTGTTACTTCTTTATAACTACTAAAAGACTCTAACTGCCCAAAAAAGCCGACAACTTCCTCCTCTGAAAATCGAGTATGACCAGCCTTGGGGGGATTACTATAATCGCGTTTACTCTCATCCCATCCACACTCTATATGCTTTAAATCAAACCAAATTGTGTCAATTTTCCTTCCCTTAATAACTACATTCGCCTTAATCTTTCTGCTGACGGTATTCTCTTTTTTCATTATACACTCCCCATGGTAATTTTACCATCAGGATGGAAAATTTACCATGATCAATAAATCCAAAAGGTTAAATAATCAAATGGGGCAAACCCATTGACTGGCGAGTAAAAGTATTGGGAAGTTTTTTTGAAATTCTATGATTGCATCTTGCTCTTGCTCATCTCAAGCTTGCCTAAACCAGATAAAACCAACAACTCACTCTCCCTAAAAAGCAAAGGCCCTTCTAAGAGGGCCCAGCAACCTATCCATAGACATGGAATCGGCGGATTATGTAATTGTGATTATATTATCGGATGCGATTTTTCTAAACTTAAGATCCGAAAAGTCGCCTTTTTCAAAATATAATCCATTCGTGAATCGACTGCAACTAGACGAAACATATAAGGCGCCAAAAAAGTACGCCGTACCTTTTGGCTATTTGATGATGACGACCTTGGCCCTCGTCTCGTGAAATATCTTTGCGAGTTCTGCATCTTTGTTTTTTGGATAATTCCAAACCCATTTCAAAAACTCGATATCAAATCTTTCATAACAGCCTGGAGCAAACTCTTCTCTCACTTTGCCGTAGTTTGTGAGAACTCGTTTAAGTATTCTATAAATCGCTACAAGTCGATGAGGCTTCATCCATATAATAATATCAGCTTTACCGACATACCTTCGGACCACTTTTAGAAGAGCTCCTTCGAGTATCCATTGATCCTTTTCTGTTTCTTGATCTAATAGGCTAAAAAATTCATCTTCTGGGCGTTTCGTCCAATTCTCCATCCAGAAGTAGTTATCCAGATGCAAAGGCCTATACCCATATTGTTGAGACAGTTTTCTCGCCAGAGTTGTTTTTCCTGCTCCACTGATGCCGCAAATAAGGATTTTAGAATGATCTTTGATTTCCATTTTCCCCCAAAAGCTAAAAGGTACGCCGTACCTTTTAGCTAAAGTTATTGTTATAAAGCGCGATAAAAATGAAAATAACAACTATTAAAACGAGAATAGTCGCACCTTTTTTCTCAGCTGCATTGAAGCTATCTTTGAAGTTTTTATGACGATGTCGAAAGACCAAGGTGATTATCAAAATAATCAGAACAACGGCGACTTTGAAAGAAAGGCTTCCCATAGAATTCCCCAGAATGAGATTATAGCTTGAATCAGTTATTTGTAACTAGAAAGTACGCCGTACCTTTTGGCCATTCCAAGAGGCGTTTTAATTCAAAGACCCGATATCATTTTCTTAGGGTATCAAGGGTAAGCCTCTTAATTCTCTTAATGATATAAAAACTTTTGATTAGATATCGCAAAAAAGACTTATTCTGCTGAACCACTAAGGAGAGCAGATGAATCCGAGTAAACACTTTTACCTAGTGTACAACCCAGAGTATGGGAGAAACCCTTTAACCGGTGATAATCAAGTTCTAGAGTTTTACAATCGTCTCAAGAATCAATACTTATCCGCAAAAGAGCGGCCATTTCTTTATTGGGGGAAAGTTAAAAAGACAATAAATAACCCTCAACTCGATATAAGGGAATTCCAAGACATCATCACTACTAATAACGAAAATAATAAAGATACCTATCTTTTCATTTCAGACTTCCAGCATTTTTGGGTCGCTCGAGTGACAGAAGTTACTGATGTTCAGCCTAAAGATGAAGAGACACTTGAATATTATCGAAATCAAACAGTCGAGGCCTGGTTTAAAATTGAAGAGATTGACCTTCTCGAGAATGAATCTGAGTCCACGCTAATCCGAATCTCAGCACTTTCTTCAAAACATCATGACTCTCTTAACCCCTACCTTGGAGGGTTAAGATATCCCGTCATTGTTAATGATAATTTAGAGAGTGAAGAATATTTTTCTTATAGGCCTACCATTATGGATCAAGTCGTTCCGACTCGGATGCTACTTCCGAACCCAATGATTGATTGCAAATCATCACGAATGAAAGAGCTAATCACTTCTTATGCAATTAAAGAATCCACTTTCAATAAACTACCAACCATTGTTAGGAATGAAATCATTACAGCCGAAGAGATATATCATGCAAATCCAAAAGGAAATATTCATAAAGTAGCACTCATCTACCTCCAAGCGCTGGAAGCTCTTTTGAATCTAACTCTTATCAGCAGTATTTATAGTCTTGAAGAAAACAAAGAGAAAATCTTTCGACACCTCAAAGGAAAAGATCTGCATGGAGGATATGATAAGGCAGGAAATATAAAGAAAATAATTCAAAACAAAAGTACCCACGAACACAACGTTAGTATTAACGATTTTAAAAGAATTATTGAAGGGAACTTCTATGAAGAGGTTATTTCAGTTCGTTCACATTGCATGAATGTTGGTAATCTTCATTCTTTGAATTTTGCAACAAAGAACTTCTTCCTCTTCTAGGCGACAACCAAGAATTGCAATGCTCTCTATCAGAGTATCGAAACAAGCTCTCACACCCAAATGGGTCTACTTTGATCTGTCCGAAGAAAAGTGAGTTGGTGAGAAATATTATACTTGGAGTTGAGCAGGAAGGACTGCTAGCCAAAATAATTAATAAGTGGAGTCCGTCGCAGTGGATGGAGAATAAGAGGGTTGCTTGATTAAGAATCTTAACTGAAATTAGCCGGCAACGAGCCGGTCACTTCGACATTCCACTGAATGCAGGCCATGTGGAGTATGTTTCTTAGAAATCGAATTTTGAGATCCTTTTATAGTAAAAAAAGCTCATACTTAAATTGCTGCAACCATTTTAAAGGTACGGCGTACCTTTTTACCTGAAGAGTGACTAAAAGTAACCTGTGAGATTAAGCTCTATAATTTTCACGACAGAGAGAATATAAAGGGGATTAAAACTGTTGAAAATACATATAAACTTGCATAGGGAATTTGAAATAAGGCAAAAGGGAGAAACCATGAGGGTTAGCACACTGAATAAAATCTATTATACATATTTTTTTGAGGCTTCAATTTTAAATAAAGAAATAGGTTTAAAAAATACTTTGCTTACCGCCCTTATTTCTATTTTAGTGGCATTACCAGGATTTTACCTTCTTCTCAAAGAGCACCTCTTACTTCTATGTATCCATACGATTCTCATGTTCATATTAACACCAAGACTCGTAAATTTTTTTCTTAGGGAAATTAAATTTCTCGAAAAAGATCAGACATTAAAAGAAAAAATGAAAACATTGAAATTTTCACTCTTTGAAGAAAGCTTTCCGCCAATTGCTTCAAGAGCAAATCATTATATTACGATGATTGAAGAAGACATCAAAAAATCGAAAGATCATCTTGAAAACTTTTCCTGGCCAGCGAGTGTAGTCTTAATTTTGATCTCAGAAGTACTGAAAGAACATTCTTCGTTATTAACCTCCGTCTTAGTTTTAACAATACAGAGTTTTGGCATCTATATTGTAATTCATTCTATATTCTTCACTTTTTACAGAGGTTTACTTCTTAATTTCTTTGAAGAATATGAAGAGATAAAGCTGTTAAAAGAATCCAATTAAGGATCAACTTCTACAAATAAAAATAAACGAGGTCTTTCTTCTGACCCATTTATACGGTCAACAGTTATTTTATAAGTATTAGTATCCATAAACTGCCTAAATATTGAAGTCTGGCATCTATTAATATACCCCACACATTGACCTTTATATGTTAGCTTCAAAGCATTTGGATCATGTTTGTTATTGGGTTCTTTTTCTAAACAAATATCTTCACCTAACTTCAGGCTTGAAGCATTCTCTTTGAAATGTCTAACTCCTGAAGCTTCTATTATGAATGAAAAAGGAGCTTTCGCTTCTTCAAATGGATGTAAGAACGAGAAGCCATCACTAGGTAGTTTCCCTCCCGTATATCCAAGAAGAGCAAAGTCACTAATTTCCGCATCTGCAGAAATTTTATGAACTTTCAAATAATCTTTGAAATCAGACCTAGATCTATTAGGAAGTCTCTTTCTAAATGTTTCTAAAATATTATCTTGATGCTCCTTCAGAGTAACTTTAAAACCGGGATATCCAACGAATCCTTTCTTCTGAGCAAGTTTAAAATCAGGATCATCAGTTAAATATCTTAGAATATAACTTCCATTTTTCAATTCAATCTCACCTACTTTACAATTAACACTTGGCTCTGTGCTGGATTTCCAGATGAAATAAAGCTTTTTAGGCTCAATAATTTTAGTAATCATATTCATAAAGATAATTCTTTTTTTAAGTTCTCGGCCCGATCTCTTATTAACTTCTTTAATATTGAAGATCTCATTTCTGTAAATGGAATATTAATTTCAAATCCAACTAAGTAATTTGCAACTTTTTCAACATCTTTAGCTCGTTCTAGTATACTTTGAACAACTATTCTTGTTCTTTTATCATAATTACAGAGATATTTTATAAGCTCCCCATGATGTGCCCGTTTTGCATCATCTAGATTTATTTTCATTTGATGCATTCCTCTCTTGATATATGTAGTACGTCTGTCATCATTCTCAAAGTTTTTTAAATTTTCTTCAAAAATTTCGTACATCAAACTAGTCCCGTTATCAAAAGCCGGTGAAAGTCTACAGTTCCAGTATAGATTGCTGGGTCTTCGAAGTAATCTTCTTATTAATTTATACCTTGAAGCAGGGGTCACCATTTGAGTAATAATCCCCCAATTTTCTTGATGTCTATCAGTATTACCAATCAATGCATCAAAAGTAAGGATTTTTGCCCATTCAATATTCCAGTCTGACGTAAACCTTAACTGCTCTGCGCGGTTTAAAACAAAGCCTAGCCTAAGAATATATTGTAAACAATGATTCGACCCCTTATCCCGATCAAAAGTCTTGTCGATCCTCATCATTAAGTCTCCTCCTGCAATATATCTTTCTTCAGGAGGAGCATAAAACCATTCAATCAAAGCTCCATATTCACCAGTCTCTGAATTAATAGCTACAAAGGCCGGAGGCACTTTTACTCCTATGACTTCTCCAAATCTAAAGGCAAAGACTTCACTCCAAAATTGCACAGGATGTCGGTGCACAGACTTTTTGAAAAGGTACTTATGATTAGGCTTTATAAACTGGTATAGGGGTGTGCTCGGTGACTGGAAAAGGTTTTTTTCCCTTGCTCCTTCCGGATAAACTGCAAAGTCCTCATCATATTTCCACTTGGAAACATCTATAACTTCAGAG